>JBQTJK010000116.1:0-15506 GCA_052387215.1 Caulobacteraceae bacterium | reverse complement strand
TCATCGTCCACGGCCGCGACCGCGCCGAGTGCCTCATGCGCTTGCGCCGTGCGCTCAACGAAATGGTTATCACCGGCGTTGATACCACGCTTCCGCTGTTCCGCGAGTTGATGAACGAGCCCGACGTCATCAACGGCGATTACTCGATCCATTGGCTTGAGAAGAACTTGAAGGCGAAAGCTGACGCAGGAGAATGAGCATGCGCGCAGTCTTGTTTGCTCTGGCGGCGTTGACCGCTGCCTGCTCGCCGCCGACGACGACCAGCGAAACCCCCGAACCGCCGGCTACACCTTCGGCCGATGCAACGACGCAGGCGCTCGTCACGGCGTTAACGCCGGTCGTTTCCCAAGAGATCGGCCAACCCGTTAGCCTGCAAGCCACCAATGTGAACGTTCGCGACGAGTGGGCTTTCATAACAGCGCAGCCGCGCAAGCCGGACGGTTCGGCTATCGATTGGTCGACGACCGCCTTGGCTCAGCGCGCCGCGGATGGCGTCCTCGACGGCGACGGCACGACCTACGCCTTGCTCAAGAACGAGAACGGCACCTGGACCGTGCTCGAGCACGCCATCGGCCCTACCGACGTGGCTTGGATCGAGTGGGCGAGCGAGCACGGCGTGCCGGCTGATATTCTTGGCCAGCCGTCCAACTGAGTTAACGGCGCCGTGCTTGCAATGTCCCCCCGGACTCGATTTCAGGCTGACGTTTCATGGCTCAACAATCCTTCGCCGGCCTTGCCGTGCTTATCGTGCTCACGTTCGCGATCATGGCGCTGCACGGCTGCGCCAGTCCGGAACAGCACGTGGCGAACGAGTCGGCTGCGATCATCCCGGCGACATCCACGCCAGAATTCCACGGCGCCTCGCTCGGACGCGACACCCTGCGTTCGCGGCTCCCGTCAGAAGATTAACGTCTACGTCGATTTGAAGCCGACTTTGGCGTGCGTGCCATCGCAGAACGGCTTGGTGTTGGAGTGACCGCAGCGACAGAAACGCGCCGCCTGCATGCGCGCGACGACGCGGCCCGTGCCGGAAATGATCTCCATGTTGCCGCGGACCATGAGCGGACCGTCGAGCGCTGGCGCGATCTCGATCGCCCCATCGCGGACTTTAAGCATGTCGGTCTTGTCGCCAGTTGGCGGCTCGCCGGTGGCGTCGAAGCCGATGTCGTGGTGGGACCCGTCGCAGAACGGTTTGTTTTTCGACGCGCCACACCGGCATAGCGTGGCGCGATAGCCGATCGGCGTGCCGTCGATCCTGAGATCGCCGCGGAAGGCGTAGGGTCCGCCTTCTTGAGTTCGGATGAGGTTGACCGGCGGGGTGTTCTCCTCAGGCCCGCCATCGCGGCGGCGATACTGGATCGCGCCGGAGGGGCATTCGCGCGCGACCGCCATCAATTCTTCCGCATTCATCGCGTCGGGATGAATCCACGGGCCTTTCACGTTGGCCAGAAACACTTTCGGCGCGCCGGTGACACAGAAGCGTGAGTGGATGCAGAGTTTGCCGTTGAATGTGATCTGCACCTTCTCGCCGTCGGCCACCTCGCCGCCGTCGACCAGTTGAGTGGGAGGCGTCGGCGCGGCCGAAACTGTTGCCGAAGTCGCGACCGGCGCGTCAGCCATGTCTTCGAAACGGCGCGTCCTGGCCGCAAGCGCTTTGAGTAAACCGGCCGCGCGCGCCACGCGTTGATCGTTCTGGTCGAGCTTTGCGGCGCCCTCGGCGAGTTCGGCCATTCGTTCAATAAAGAACCGGCGCGAGCTGGCGCCGCGTGGGAGCTGGCCCGCATCGCGCAGCGCCGTGAACGAAACGCCGGCATTGCAGCCGCTGACGCTGCCGGAAGGTCGCCGCGCAGCGCTTTCGCCCAACCATGCCATCGCTTTCATCAGATCGATGGCGAGATCCACCGTGAGCGATTTCTCCGCGCTTGGGCCGGGCACGCTGTAGGAATAGCCAAGCAGCCGCAACATGGTTTGGTACGACGCGTTGGCGATATCGACGATCTCAGCGGCGTCCTCATTCTCGATCCAGACGCGGCCTTCGGGGCGCGGCGGCCGGCGCAACACCGGGTTGACGGCGGCGACATGGGCGGGCTCGAAACGCGGATTCTTCGCCTTCAGCGCCTGGTATTCCTCTCGGATGGTGCGGAAGCGGCAGAAATGAGAGTCAGGGCTCTCCTCAGTCGCGCCCTCGCCTTGGCGAATGATCGCGTCGCATGCGCTCTTGGCCGTCTTTTTGCAGAGCACTGGCTTGGCGCCGCCCAGATCGATCTCGTTTGCGGAGAGTTGCAGCGCGGGATCGCCGCAGAACAGTTCCTTCTCGCCGAGCTTTTCCGTCATCACGTCGAGCCCGGTCTGCATCGTTTGGTAGAATTCGCCGGCCGTATCGTAATCGAAGCCCATCGGCGTCAGCCGCGGCTTCGGCGCGTTGCGAGAGAAGTTGCGTTCGAACGCGAAGCCTTCGCCATCGCGTTCGGCAGAGCCGACCGGGCGTTCGAGGTGGATGAAGTGTTGCAGCACTTCCTCGTTGAATGGCGCGAGCTTCACGACGATGCCGGCGGGCAGGTAACCAGGATCGATAGGAAAGTTCACACGCCCGAAACGGGGCGCGCCGCCGACGGCAGCGGTGATGTTCCAGACTGCCGCGAGATGTCCCATCTCCTCGATCGCGACATCCGTGATTGCACGCCGCCAGCGCTTCACCGCGGCCGCGTCTTCCGCGCTGTCGACTTCGGTTTCGTCCTTCAACGAAAACGCCGCGTAGAGATAGGTGCACATCAGATTGTGCTCGAGCTCGGCGGCTTCGTAGAGCGCGTGGATGAGTTGTTCGCGGGTGGGCGTCAGGACTGGGGTTTCCATGGCGGTAGTGTAGGCGAGATTGGGGATTTTGGACTAGGGATTAGGGAGTGTTCACGCCTCCGCGCTGTTTTTCCTAATGCCCGATCCCTAGTCCCTAAACCCGACTTACGGCATCCTGGTGCGGTGAAGGCATTTACGCCCGACGATCTCTTGGCCTGCTACCGGCGCGGCGTCTTTCCGATGGCGGAGAGCCGCGAGGATGACGGCTTCTTTATCGTCGACCCGGAATGGCGCTGCGTCCTTCCGCTCGACGCCTTCCATGTGCCGCGCCGGCTTGCCCGCACGCTGCGCCAGGAAAAGTTCACCTTCACGATCAACCGGGACTTCGTCGCCGTGATCGATGGCTGCGCGGCGCCCGGCAAGGATCGCGAAGACACCTGGATCAACCCCGACATCCGCGCGCTTTACATGGAGCTGCATAAGCGGGGCATGGCGCATTCCGTCGAGGCGCGGATCGATGGCCAGCTCGTGGGCGGACTCTACGGCGTGGCGCTGGGCGGCTCATTCTTCGGCGAAAGCATGTTTTCGTGGGCGACTGACGCGAGCAAGGCGGCTTTGGTGCATCTGGCGGCCCGGCTCAAGCGAGGCGGATTCAAGTTGCTCGACGCGCAGTTCATCACGCCCCACTTGGAACAATTCGGGGCGCGAACGTTGCCGCGACGCATCTTTCACGCGCTATTGGGCGTAGCGCTGGAGACGCGCGGAGACTTCCGCGCGCTGCCGGTGGAGACGAAGGGCGCGGCGTTGGTGGAGATACTGCGCTGACGCGTGGGAGTTGGAGCGCGGACGTCCTCGTCCGCTGCGCGCCGTCAGGCGCGCTTCTTGCAGCCGCTACGCACGTACAGAGCAAAATGCGGACGAGGACGTCCGCGCTCCCACTTTCAACCGGCCGTACCTATCTCGAAATCCGTTCCACCCCGCCCATGTACCGAACGAGCGCTTTCGGCACACTGATGCTGCCGTCTGCATTCTGGTAGTTTTCCAGCACGGCGACGAGTGTGCGGCCGACGGCGAGGCCAGAGCCGTTGAGCGTGTACACAAACTCGGTCTTACCGTCCTTGTTGCGGAAGCGCGCATTCATGCGGCGGGCTTGGAAATCGCCACAGTTCGAGCACGAGCTGATCTCGCGATACTTGCCTTGGCTCGGCAGCCAGACCTCGATGTCGTAGGTCTTGCGCGCGCTGAAGCCCATGTCGCCGGGGCACAAGATCATGGTGCGAAACGGCAGGTCGAGTCGCTTCAGCACTTCTTCCGCGCACGAGACCATGCGCTCGTGCTCTTCGTGGCTCTGCTCGGGCGTGGTGATCGAGACCAACTCGACCTTGCGGAATTGGTGCATGCGGATCATGCCGCGCGTGTCGCGCCCCGCCGCCCCCGCTTCCGCGCGGAAGCAGGGCGTGTCCGCCGTCATGCGGATCGGCAGGGTCGCTTCGTCCAGGATTTGCTCGCGCACGAGATTAGTCAGCGCGACTTCCGCCGTGGGAACGAGCCAAAAATCCTCGCGCGTCGGCGCTTGTTCAAGCACCTCCCTCAGCACGTCGGTGGGCTTGGCCCCTTTGCGCCGCCCGAACTCCTCGTCGAAGCGTTCCAGCGCGTCGAAAAGCAGCTCTTCGCGGCTAACGGTTCGGGCGGCTGTGAACTGATCGTCGACGAATTTCGGCAATTGCCCGGTGCCGAACATGGCGTGGTCCTTGACCAGCAGCGGCGGCGAAACCTCAGTGTAACCGTACTCGGTCGTGTGCAGGTCGAGCATGAACGCCGCCAGTGCGCGCTCGAGCCGCGCAAGCCCGCCTTTGAGCGCCACGAAGCGCGCTCCCGAAAGCCGCGCGGCAGCCTCGAAATCCATTTGCCCCAACGCCTCACCGAGCGCGACGTGGTCAGCGGTGAGATCCAGGGCGGGCGGGTTGGCGCCGTCGGCCTTGTACCAACGGCGGACTTCGACATTGGCCTCCTCATCAGCGCCGTCAGGGACGTCCGGCGTAGGCAGATTGGGCAGCGAGGCGAGCAGATCGTCGCGCTCGCGCTGCCATTTCGCTTCTTCGGCGCTTGCGGCGTCGATGCGCTGCTTCAGCGCCGCGACCTGTTCGATCAGACGATCGGCTTCCGCCTCATTCTTTTGCGCCTTGGCTTGGCCGGTCGCCTTCGAAGCCGCGTTGCGCTGGGCTTCGGCTTCCTGTTTGGCGGTCGAGGCGGCGCGCATCTTGGCATCGAGATCGACGATCTTCTTGGCGTGGGCCGGCAGCCCACGCCGCGCCCAAGCGGCGTCGTAGAGCGCGGGGTTTTCGCGGAGGGCGCGGACATCGTGCATTCAGAATCTCTCTTGTCATCCCGGTCCCTCCCGCTTCCGAGAGAGTCGACCGAGATGACGGGTGGTTAGTGTAAGCCGCGCACCGCGGCAACTCTGAGCGCTAAGGAGCCGGAGGGGTGACCGCCACAGCGGCCTCGGCCTTTTCCTTCGTCGCCCGGTCCCTCTCGATCCAAGCCACGATCCAGATCGAGATTTCGTAGAGCGCGTACACCGGCACGGCCATGACGAACATCGACACAAGGTCGTTCGGCGTCACCAGCGCCGAGAACGCTGCGATGCCGACGATGGCGTAGCGCCGCCCCTTGCGCAGCATCGACGTGGAGACGATCCCCACCCGCCCAAGCAACGACAGCACGACCGGCAGCTGGAACATGAGCCCAAACGCCAATACGAGCGTCGTCACCAGCCCCATGTATTCCTCGACCTTCGGCAGATACGTCACGCGAATGGCGCCCTCGGTCACTTCTTGGCTCAGCGCGAATTGAAGCGCGAACGGCATGCCCCAGTAGAAGACGAACGCCGCGCCAAGCGCGAACATCACCGGCGCCGCGATCAGGAACGGCGCCACCGCCCCGCGCTCCCGCCGATAAAGCCCCGGTGCGATGAAAGCGTAGGCCTGCCAGGCGATCACCGGAAACGCCAAGATGATCCCGCCGAACAGGGCGATCTGCATCTTCACTGAGAAGAAGCCGAATGCGCCGGTGTTGATCAGTTCGATCGCCTGCCCAGCACGCTCGGGATGCTCGCGCGCGAGCGCCGTCTGGAAGGGCTCGGCCAGGAACATGAAAATCGGATTGACGAAAACGAAACTGACGATGACGCCGACGACCAACACAGCGAGCGACGTCATCAGGCGGTTGCGCAATTCGACCAGATGATCGAGCAGCGGCGCGCGCGAGGCTTCGATATCGTCCTCTTCGGAGGCCGCTGATTTCGGCTTCGCCGCCGAGGTCACGGCGCGCTCCGCGCGATCGGCGCAGCGTCGGCGTGTTCTGGCACGCCCTGCTCCTCCTCGATGGAGGAGCTGTCATCGCGCAGCGATGACTGAGGAGGTGTGGGCTCCGGCGATTGGGGTTTTGCCTCATGAGGCGATCCCCCCGCCTCGGTGCGAGCACCTCCTCCGCCCGCCTTCGCCAAGGCTTCGGCGGGCGCCTCCTCCATCGAGGAGGAGGCGGGCGCTTCGAGCGCGGGTGTCTCGACAGGCGGCGGCACAACGGGCGCCGGCTTGACCCCGGCATAATCCTCAAGCGTCGGCAACGGTTTCGATAGCTCCCGCCCGATCTCTTGCAACGATGTCGTGCGCCGCAGCGCATCGACTTCGCGCTTCAGTTCATCGAGTTCGGCCTGGCGCGCCAGTTCGTCGAAACCGGTACGAAACTCCTGCGCCATGCCGCGCAGCTTCGCTGTCCACCGGCCCAGTTTTCGGAACAGCAGCGGCAAGTCCTTCGGCCCCACCACGATGAGGGCGAGGATGCCGAGAATGATGATCTCGTTGAAGCCGAGGCTCGGCAGCATGGGTGTTCATCCAGCGCGCTTAGTTCTGCGCGTTGTCCTTTTGCCGCTCATTCGCCTGGTCCCGAACTTGAGGCGGCGGCGGGGCCGGCGGCTGATCATCATTATCCTTGTCGCCCAGGCCCTTGCGGAAGCCTTTAATGCCCTTGCCGAGATCTTCCATGAGAGTGGAGATGCGGCCCGGGCGGCTGAACAGAAGGAACGCCAGCACCAAGACGATCAGGAGCGGGATAAGCCCAGGCATATGCATCGAACGGGTACTCCAAGTTGCGGAAGCGGCGCCGGGAGGGGCGGACTATTCGTCGTTCTCCAGATGATCCACGAAAAAGCTTGCCGCGTCGTCACCTGGGGACAGTGGCTCTTCGTCACTGGCCGTGTCCTCGCTTGGCCGTGGCACGTCAATGGCTTGCGCTGCGCGGGGATCGAGCAGGCCTAGAGCCTTGAGATCGTCCTTGCCCGGAAGCGCGTCAAGCGAGGCCAGGCCGAACTGCGCGAGGAATGCGTCCGTCGTCCCAAAGGTGAGCGGCCGGCCGGGCGCACGGCGCCGGCCCCGAGGACGGATCCAGCCGATCTCCAGCAATAGCTCCATCGAGCCGCGCGAGAGACTAACGCCCCTAATGTCCTCGATTTCGGCTCGGGTGACAGGTTGATGGTACGCAATTACCGCTAGCGTTTCCATGGCCGCTTTCGGCAGCTTCCGCGGCGCCTCGCGCGTCTCGGCGAAGAGGCTCGCCAGATCGGGCGCGGACTGGAAGCGCCAGGCCCCGCCGGCCTCCACCAGCTGTACGCCCCGCTCGGCGTAATCGGCCTTGAGCTTCATCAACACCGCGGCGACATCGACAGCAGGGCCGAGTTTTTCGCTCAGCGCCTTCGCCGTGATCGGTTCGCCGCCAGCAAACAGCAGCGCCTCAGCCGCACGGATGGCGTCGGCGCTGGGCTCGGCGCGCGGCCGCTCACCGCCGTCGGCGAAGGCGTCTTCGATGCGGCGCATGGCGTCCGCCAGCGGGGGATCGTTTTCAGCGTTCATTCGCGCCCATTCTGGACCGGGCGGGCGCGCACGAACAGCGTCGCAAACGCTTCCGCTTGCCGCAGCTCGAGCTTGCTCTCGCGCGCCAGTTCGAGCGCTGCCCCGAACGTGGACGCGAGATAGCTCTCCGCCGGGGGCGCATCGGGGCCGGTTTCGCCGCCAGCCGGCGCGAGGGCATCGATGGCGCGCCATTCTTCCAGCCTCGCCAGAGCCTGCTCCAGCTTCTTGCGCGCTGTTTCCAGCGGATAGGCGCGGCGGATCTCAGTGCGGTAGGCGCGCTTGCGGATGCTCTTGGCGCGCTCGGCGCAATAGGCGTTCAGCAATTCATAGAGATCCGCCCGCCAGACGACATTCTTGGTTAGTACCGTCGGTTGGGGCTGGCCGTTGAGGAAGACGTCGCGATTGAGCTGCGGCAACTCCTCC
Source organism: Caulobacteraceae bacterium (assembly GCA_052387215.1). Classification (GTDB taxonomy): domain Bacteria; phylum Pseudomonadota; class Alphaproteobacteria; order Caulobacterales; family Aquidulcibacteraceae; genus Vitreimonas. Next base: position 7,383 of record JBQTJK010000116.1, on the reverse strand, counting down.
AGCCTCTTGGCCGCGGCCCGCGCCATTGCGAGGTTCATCAGCTTTCGGCGGAGCGCGTCTTCCAGTTGCTGCGGATCGGGCTCGTCGGCGGGCTGCTGCGGTTTGGGGATCAACAGGCGCGATTTCAGCAACGCCAGCCACGCTGCCATGACTAGATAGTCGCCGGCGATCTCCATGTTCTGCGCGCGCGCTTCGGCGATGAAGGCAAGATACTGATCCGCGATCTCGCCGACCGACACCTTGGCGATGTCAATCTTCTTGCTGCGCGCGAGTTCCAGCAGCAGGTGCAGCGGCCCTTCGAACGCATCGAGAGCGACCAAAAGCGCGTCGCGCCCTTCTGCCTCCTCGGCCGCGCCGAGATCCAGTTCGGTGGTGTCAGCTTCGTCGGTCACGCGAGACCTATAGCGTCACGCGGACGCGAAATCAGCCATCAACTGCTTGAATCTGGCCCAACCGGCGTCTGCGTCGAACTCGCGCGGCGGGCGTTTTGCAAAGGCTTCCACGGCGCGCGCGCGAACCAGCGGCAAGCCATCGAGCTCGCGGCAGCCTTTGGCGGTGAGTTGCATGTCCTTCAGCACGCCGGAGGATTGCAGCACGACATCGCAGCCCGCGCCAAGCGCCGCTTCGGCGCGTTCGGTGAGGCCGCCGTTCAGCGCGTATTGCAGCGCGTGCATGTCGAGATCGTCGCTCATCAGCATGCCTTGGAAACCGACGCGCTTGCGGACGATCTCTTCGATCACGAATGGCGAACACGTGGCCGGGCGATCACCATCCCATGCGTCGAAGACGATATGCGCCGTCATCGCCGCTTCGGCGTCGGCGAGCTGCGCGAACGGATAGAGGTCGTTGGCGAGATCCAGCTCGTCCGCGCCGACGCGCGGCAAAGCGAGATGGCTGTCGGCGGTGGCGCGGCCATGGCCGGGCATGTGCTTGATGCAGCCGGCGACGCCGCCGTCGTGCAGGCCCTCGAGCGCGGCGCGCGCAAGCAGAGCAACCTCCTTGGGGTCGGCGGAGAAGGCGCGGTCGCCGACGATCTTGTCCGAACCTTCGACGGGCACGTCGAGCACCGGTGCGAAATCGCCGTCAACACCCATTGACTTGAGTTCGTGCGCGATCAGCCGATGACCGAGCCAGGCTGCCTCGTGCCCGAAAGCTTGCGATTTCACGAACAGCACACCATAGGCCGCGGCCGCTGGCCAGACTGGCCATTCCGGTGGTTTGAGCCGCGCCACGCGGCCGCCTTCCTGGTCGATCCACACGATTGCGTCGTGGCCGGACGCCTCACGCAGCTCGTCGCACAGCGCGCGCACTTGGGCGCGGCTCACGCAGGCTTCGCGAAACAGAATGAATGCCCACGGCCGCGCGTCGCGGAAGAACGCGCGCATCGCCTCGTCGAGCTTCGGCTGGCGCAGGCCAAATGCGCACGACAGCATGGGCGGACTCTTCTGCGGAATTGTGCCGATGCTCATGGCCTGCAGCTGCAACGGTTTCGTGACATGCACCCGCCCTCTTAGCGGGCCGCGACGATGCAGTCCTGCCCCATCTGCCGTATCCGCTCGCAGAACAGGGAAGCGTTTTCGCGGTCGGCGAAGAAGCCGGCGCGGACGCGGTGATAGACGCCGCGGGCGCCGAGATCGGCGCGCTCGACGTCCATGCGTGCGTTGGCGAAGAGATCAGGGGCACGGGAAGCGAAACGCCGCCAGGCGTTGTCCACCGCCGCTTCCGATTGCAGCGCCGCCAGCTGGGCGATGTAAGGACCGTTCGGAACGAAGCGCGGCATCGCTGCGGTCTCGGGCTGTGGATTGAGATCGACGACAGCCGTGGGCGGGAGTTCCTCTTGCGCAAGCGACACATCGACCGGCGCGGGCGCCGTCTCCGCAACAGCTGGCGCCGAAGCCGGCTGCTCCGGCGGCGGCTCGACCTTATACGGGCCAGGCGGCGCAGTGATGCGCGGGATTTCCGGCGCGCTGTAGAGCTGCCAAAGGAAGCCGCCGAAAGCCACGGCGATCACCAGCATCAAGACGTAGAGCACGCCAGCGTGACGCGACTGCTCGTCGTAGGCATGCATGCGTGGATCGTAGCTTCTGCTCACGTCGCCCTCTCCGGAATCGCAAGACGTTGTTTACCCCGCCGCAGCTTCAGCCCTGCTTAACGCAGCGAGGCGCAGTCATAACGGAATCCATAATTCCGCAGACGTAACAGAGTGGTGAATTCCTGCTCGCCCGCGATGGGCGAGCTGTCAGTGCGCGCAAGCGCGCTGACTGAGTGGGTGGAAACGCGACGTCTCAGGGCTACTGCCCTCCACCCACTCCGTCCGCGAGCTGACGCGAGCGGCCACCACGCCCAACGAGGGCGGGGGGCGGGGCCTCACCGCTCCAGCGTGAACAGCCGCCGATGTTCGTCGATGGCGAAATCGTCGGTCATGCCGGCGATATAGTCGCAGACGCGGCGTGCGGTGCGTTGTCCGCGCGGGCCGTCGCCGCCTTCCTGCCATGCGGGCGGCAACAGTTCCGGTTCCGCAAGGAAGAGGTCGAACAGCTGTTTCAAGATCCGCTTGGCATGACTGCGCGAGCGATTGACCTTCCAGTGGCGGTACATGCGCGCCATCAAGAAGCGCCGCAGCACCGCCTGATGCTCATTCATGACATCGGAGAAGCCGATCAGCGGCTTGCCGGCGGCGCGGACATCCTCGACGCTCTGCGGCTTGGCGGCGGCGATGCGGTTGCCGGATTCCCAGATCAGATCGTCGATCCAGACGCCGATCAGACGGCGGATGGTCTCGGCTGAGATGCGAAACTTGTCCACGCCAGGATGGTCGCGCTCGACCGTGGAGAGCACGCGCTCCACCATCGGCACTTCTTCGCGCAACTCCCGCAGCGTGAACAGACCCGCGCGGAGGCCGTCGTCGATGTCGTGATTGTTGTAGGCGATGTCGTCGGCGTGCGCGGCGACTTGGGCCTCGAGGCTGGGCCAAGAGCCCAGTTCGAGATCGTGGGTGGCGACGTATTCTTGAATGGCGACCGGCAGGTCTTCGAGCGTCGCGCCGTAACGGATCAGCGGTCCGTTGTGCTTAACCACGCCTTCAAGCGTTTCCCAGGTCAGATTCAATCCATCGAACGCCGGATACTTGCGCTCCAGCTTCGTCAGCACCCGCAACGTCTGCGCGTTGTGGTCGAAGCCCTGGTAGCCCTCCATGCAAGCGTCGAGCACATCCTCGCCGGTGTGCCCGAACGGGGGATGCCCCAGATCGTGGGCGATGCCGAGGCACTCGGCCAGGTCGTCATCCAAACCCATCACCCGAGCCACGCTGCGGGCGATCTGGGCCACTTCGAGCGAATGCGTCAGCCGCGTGCGGTAGTGATCGCCTTCATGGGCGACGAACACCTGCGTCTTGCCGCGCAGGCGCCGGAAAGCGCTGGAATGAACTATACGGTCGCGGTCGCGCTCGAACGGCGTGCGCGTCTTGCTTTCCGGTTCGTCATGCAACCGGCCCCGCGAACGGGCCGGATTGGTGGCGTAGGGCGCGCGCGGCGGGCGCACGAATGGCGGCTCGGCCGCGGAAACCAGCTTCGCCGCCCTCGCCTTTTTCACTGCTTTCTGCCCGTCAGCCACGAACTGGCTTCTCCTCACCTTGCGGGATGATCATATATGGGAGCCGGACGCTTGAGAAAGCGCTCAAAGGTCACTGTTAACGAATGGCTGACGTCGCCCTCACCGCCCCCGCCGCCGAGCGGATCAAATCCGTGGTCGCTGCCGAACCAGCGGGCGCGGGGTTGCGCGTGGCTGTCGAAGGCGGCGGCTGTTCCGGCTTTCAGTACGAGATCGGCATCGCCCCTGCGCCGAACGCCGACGACGTGATCGTGGAGCGCGACGGCGCGCGCCTATTCGTCGATCCGGTGTCATTGCCCTTCCTGCTCGGCTCCGAAGTCGATTGGGTCGAGGAGCTGATCGGCGCTTCGTTCAAAGTGAAGAACCCGAATGCGACCTCCAGCTGCGGCTGCGGCGTCAGCTTCTCGGTCTGAGATGTTCGAGCGCCGCTCCAAGCTCGATAAAAGCCTCGATGCCTTCGAGCGCCACGAATGGAAGCGATCACGCAGGCTGTTGGAAGAAGCGCTGCAGGACGAGCCGCGCCCGGCGGGCTTCTATCATCTGGGTGTTCTGTATTGGCGCGGCCTCGGCGGCCCCACCGACAAGGTCGCCGCCGTCGATTGCTTCGAACGCGGCGCGGAGTTTGGCCATCCCAGCGCGCAGACCGCCTACGGCATCGCTTTGCGCTCGGGCGTGGGCGCGGTGAAGAACAATGACGCCGCCTATGCGCAATTCCGCTCCGCCGCCGGCGCTGGCGATCGCGAAGCGATGGTGCAGCTCGCGACCATGAGCGAGCCCGACGATGCGCGGCGCTGGCTGATGCGCGCCGCCGAACTGGGCTACGCCCCGGCCATGACTCATCTTTCCGACATGCTGATGCAACGCGATCCGGTCGAAGCGCTGTCGTGGCTCTATGCCGCCGTGACGCTTGCGGCGGACGACCCTGCGCGCAAGCGCGCGGCGGCGCTGGCACAAGAGATGAGCGCCAAGGAGATCGAACAGGCACAGAAGATCGGCCGCGCCTATGCGCGCGAGATCAGGGATCGCACGCAAGGTAAGCGGTAGCGCCGCCAATCGTGCAGAGTCAGCGACTCCCCGCCCCCTCGCGGGGCGGGGTTGGGGGTGGGGGTGATGGCGGTGTGCTTGCAGAATGGGCGCAGCAGCGAGATGTTGGCGCCATGAACCGCAAGCGTTTCCTTACTGCGCCAGGGGTCGCGGCGCGCCTCAAGTCCGATCGCGCCGTGCCGCTGGCCCGACGATTGCGCAAGAACATGACCGAGTCAGAGACGCAACTGTGGAGCGCACTGCGCCGCATGGCGCCCGAACGCGCCCATTTTCGCAAACAAGCGCCCATTGGCCCGTTCATTGTTGATTTCGCGAGCCATGCGGCAAAGCTCGTCGTCGAGGTCGACGGCGGCGCTCACGACGCGCCTGACGTCAGCGTTCGCGACGTCGAGCGCCAAGCTTGGATCGAAGGGCGAGGCTACAAGGTACTGCGCTTCCGCAGCGAGGCTGTTCTGAAGGATCCGACTGGCGTTGCTAGGCTCGTCGCTGCCGAAGCGGAGGCGCGACTAGGTTGAGTGCTTCCACGACGCCGGCCGCCGTTACCCCCACCCCCGGCCCCGCCCCGCAAGGGGGCGGGGAGTCGCTTGTTCTGCGTCTTCATCAGTCCACTAACAGAGCACTGACTTTTCCATGAACGTCTCAGACGCACTGAAGCAGCGCGTCTCCATCCGCGCCTTTAAGCCCGACCCGATTCCGGAGGCATTGGTGCGCGAGATTCTCGACGTCGCCCGCTACGCGCCGTCGGGCGGAAACCTGCAGCCGTGGCGCGTGATCGCTGTCGCCGGCGCCGAACGCGACGCCGTCGCAGCGCTGGCCAAAGCGAATTTGCCGGGCGATGAGGGCGAGCGGTTGGTGTATCCCGCCAACCTCTGGGAGCCCTACCGCACGCGCCGGTACAAAGTCGGCGAGGACATGTACGCCCTCCTCGGCATCGGTCGCGACAACAAGCCCGCGCGCCTCATGCACCTCGCGCAGAACTTCGACTTCTTCGGCGCGCCGGCCGGCCTCTTCTTCGTCATCGACAAAGCCATGGGCCACGCCCAATGGGCGCACCTCGGCATGTTCATGCAATCGGTAGCGCTGGCCGCCATCGAACGCGGCGTCGCCAGCTGCATGCAGGAGGCCTGGGCCCGCATGCGCATCCCGCTAGCGGCGCACTTCGGCTTGGGCGACCACGAAATGATCTATTGCGGCATGGCGCTCGGCTACGCGGATATGTCGAAGCCGGTGAACACGCTCCGCAGCGACCGCGCCAGCGTGGATGAGATCGCGGTGTTTAGGGGATTCTAAACGGCAGCTCTCTGGATTCTCAGTCTTCCGGTGCGTGCCGGGAAAGCTCCATGCTGTCGTGCAAGATGCGCACGATCAAGATCGTGTCCGCTCCTTCCATCCGGTAAAGAATGAAGTGGCGTCCCGGCCGCGCCAGGTGAACGGTTCTGTATGCGCCGCCAATTTCCTCCCGCTCGCGGCTTCGGGTTGAGAGCGGATTCTCAGCAATTACATCGATCGCCGCCAGAATCAGGTTCGCATATCTTTCAGCCTGTCGAGGGCCGAAATTCTCGGTCGTCCAATCGACGATGTGTGAAAAGTCACGCTCCGCTTCCCCGCCGAGGACGATTGTCCAATTGGGATCAGGCACAACTCAAGCGCGCTTTGCGTTGCGGATAGCCTTGGTCGCAACATCTTTGAGATGCCGCTTGAGTGCCTTGGCGTCGGTGAATTTGCGCGCGTCGCCGGCCTCGATGCTAGCCATCCCGAGCTTCGCTGCGTCCCTGAGCGCGGCTAGTTTAGCCGCTTCTTCGGCCTCTCTCTGCTCAATGAGACGAAGCCCCTCCCGCAGCACCTCGCTCGCATTTTGATAACGGCCCGCTTCCACGAGCGCGTCGATCAGCTGCTCCTGACGATCCGTCAAGACAACGTTGCGCGTGGCCATGCAATTTGCTCCGATTGGCATAATATGCCAACCCTGGGGCGCTACGTCAAATCTTCTGTGTGTTTCGACGATCGGTATCGATCCAACGCCGTGCATATAGCAACTCCCCGCCCCCTTGCGGGGCGGGGCCGGGGGTGGGGGTGACGGCCGCGCACGTGCCGGAAGGTCGCGCTAGCACCCCCCAACCCATCCTTCCCCCGCAAGGGGGAAGGAGCCGCGTTTGCCCGGGTGATTCAAGCGCGACCGCTTTGGCGCTCGGCTATGCCGACATGAGCAAGCCCGTGAACACGCTCCGCAGCGACCGGGCAGAGGTGGGATGAGATCGCGGTGTTCAAAGGATTTGCGGAATTCGATCAAGATGGCCACGGTCCGAACTGCTCAGCGATGACCGCCACAAGAAAACCGATGACACAGAGTCCCGTGAACACGGCGCAAGCGATGAGGGCCCGCTTTCCGTGCGTATTCTTCTGTGCGCCACGGGGAGCCGACCACCAGTTCCAAAAATGAAAGACACCGTAGAACCAGGTTAGGAAGGCAGCGATCCAGGCCCCAAGGAAAACCAAGAGCGTAATTGCGGCGACTGCGTTCACTTCGACTCGTTGGGAGGCTGCGTTTGTCGATCACACTATCCATCTGGAGCCACTGCTGGAAGAAATCACGCCTCCCTTCGCCGCGCATTCCCGAGCACGCCGTCTTCCGCGAAGTCCACGATCGCGAACAGCAGGCCCATCAGCAGCAGCCACAAAATCGGCGAAAGCAGCATCGGGATGGCGTGGTGTTGCCCCGCCGCATGCGCG
>JBQTJK010000115.1:0-1539 GCA_052387215.1 Caulobacteraceae bacterium | reverse complement strand
TTCACGAGGCGGCGCGATCGAGCTACGACGCCGTCATCGCGCTCTATCACGATCAAGGCCTCATCCCGATCAAGACGCTGCACTTCTGGGACGCGGTGAACGTCACTCTTGGCTTGCCGATCATTCGCACCTCGCCCGATCACGGCACCGGCTTCGATATCGCCGGGGAGGGCAAGGCGCGTGCGGACAGCTTCCGCGCAGCGCTGAAGTTGGCGTGGTCGATGGCGGAGCAGCGCGCGCGCGCATGAACGCCAACGATCTGTCCACGTTGCGCGAAGAACTCGAAGCGTATGGGCTGTGGGCGAACAAGGGTCTCGGCCAGCACTTTCTCTTGGACCTCAACATCACGCGCCGCATCGCGCGCACGGCCGGCGACATTGCTGGCAGGCCGGTCATCGAGGTTGGCCCGGGGCCGGGCGGGCTTACGCGTGCGCTGCTGGAGGCGGGCGCCGATCCGCTGATCGCGATCGAGAAGGACGCGCGCTTTCTGCCCCTGCTCGATCCGTTGGTAGGATGGAGCGAAGGACGACTGCGCATCGTCCTGGGAGATGCGTTGGAGGCGGATGAGGAGGCGCTGATCTATGGACCGCCGGCGTCTCGCCGGCCGGCGCTAGGTTCTGAGAGCTTGGCGCATGCCGGCGAGACGCCGGCGGTCCATATCGTCTCCAACCTCCCCTACAACGTCGGCACGCCGCTCTTGGTGAAGTGGCTGAAGGCTGGCGCATGGCGCGGGGACATGACGCTCATGTTCCAGAAGGAGGTGGCGCAGCGCATCGTGGCGAAGCCCGGTGACGATGCCTACGGCCGCCTCGCCGTGCTGGCGCAGGCGCGTTGCGATGCGCGGCTCGAATTCATCGTGCCGGCGCGCGCCTTCACACCGGCGCCGAAGATCGCCTCTGCTGTCGTGCGTCTCACCGACCTCGCCGACCCCTACTCGCATCTCGACGCGCTCGAACGCGTCACCGCGGCCGCATTTGGCCAGCGGCGGAAAATGCTGCGCTCCGCGCTCAAGTCGTTGACGCCGGAAGCGGAGACATTGCTGCACGAAGCAGCGCTGGCGCCGACTGCACGGGCCGAAGAGATCGACCAGACCGGCTTCCGCCGGCTGGCCGAGGCGTGGCGCCTTAGGGCGCGCTAGCAGGCGGCGCTGTCCAGGCCGGACCATTGAATTCGGTCTCAACGATCACTTCTACGGCATCGCTCACGCCAAGATTGGAGCCTTCGGGCGGAACTCCGTAAGCCATGCCGAAATCGGAGCGGTTGAATGTACCGCGCGCGGAGAAGCCGACGCGCGCGTTAGGATCGAGCGCCATACCTTCGTAGCCGCCATTGAAGCGCGCTTCGAGCGTTGCCGGCCGGGTGACTCCGTGAAGCGTCAGATCGCCGGTGATGCGCGCCGTGTTGGCGCCCGTGCGCTCGATGCGCGTCGATTGGAACGTGATCGCCGGAAATCGCTCGGCATCGAGGAACTCCGCACCGCGCATGCTGTCGATGAAGCCAGGCGGAGGGTTGTCGCTGGCGATGGAGCGCGGATCGATG
>JBQTJK010000114.1:0-37055 GCA_052387215.1 Caulobacteraceae bacterium | reverse complement strand
GAAGCGAACCGTCAAGTTTGGCCGGCGATACGATTTCAGCGCGTCGAGCACCAGCCTAGGGCCGAGATCAGAACCGCCGATGCCGAGATGAATGATCGCGTCGAACTTGCCGCTTTCGGCGATGTCGTGGGCGAACGCGTGCATTCGGTCCAAGACGCGCGTGATCTCGTTGTCGCCGCCGGGCGGATCGGTGATCCGCAGCGCCCAGTGCTTTGCAGCACGGCCCTCAGTCGTGTTGACGATGTCGCCAGCGAATAGCTTTTCGCGCCAACCCTCGAAGTCCGCGGCATTCGCGAGCGCCTGCAACGCTGTGAGGGCGCTTGAATCGACGCGCTGTTTCGAGAAATCCGCGATGAGGTGCGGCGCGGCGAAGGTGAGCCTCTCCGCGCGCAAGGGATCGGCGGCGAACAGATCGAGCAGTGTCGTGTGTCTCAGCCTGGCGGCTTCCGCTTCGACGCGCGCCCAGGCTTGTTTCATCGCTGCAAAGTCGGTAGCGCTCATGGAACGACGCTCTAACAGGGCGCGGGCATGACGACAATTCTTGTCATAGGCGGCGCGGGTTATGTCGACGCGCAGTGGACCTTCGGTGGATGATGATTCTTCCGGACGAACTCGCGCTCCTGCGTTGGCAGCTGAGTTTCGCATCGCGCCTCGCAGACCATCACCTTCCAGCGCTGACGGATGAGGCCTGCTTCTGGATGCCCGTGCCTAACAGTTGGACGGTCCGGCAGGGCGAAGGCGGACTATGGCGGCCGGACTGGGCGGAGGAAGAGCCAGATCCAGCGCCCGCAACCACCATAGCGTGGCTGTCACGGCATCTGATCTGGTGGCTCTCGGACTTGATGGCGTCAATTCGTGAGCAGCCTCGGACCCCGCGCGAACAATGCTTCTGGCCAGGCAGCGCGCAAGCTGCCGCAGAGCATATCCAATCTCTTCTTGGTCAGTGGCAACAAACGATCGTCGGGTTACAGGTTAGCGACTTGACCAAGCCGGTGAACTACCCCTGGCCGGAGCCCCGCGAGCTGCGCCAGGTGATTGCGTGGGCAAACGTCGAGCTAACGAAGAACATCGCCGAGATCGGCGTGCTGCGGCACGCCTTCGAGGCGTCGCGACGCAGCATGAATTAGGGCCGCCCCACGCTCACATAGTTGAAGCCCTTCGCGCGCATCTCCGCTGGACGATAGATGTTGCGCAGATCAACCACCACCGGCGTCTTCAGCGCGTCTTTCATGCGGTCGAGATCAAGGGCGCGGAACTGGTCCCATTCGGTAATGATCACGACAGCGTCAGCGTTCTGCACGCAATCGTAGGGACCCGTGGCGAACGCCACGTCCTTCAGCATGTGCTTGGCTTCGTGCATGCCCTCGGGGTCGAACGCACGGACCTTGGCCCCCTCTGCCTGGAGTGTGGGAACGATGTCCAAGGCAGGCGCATCGCGCATGTCGTCGGTGTTCGGCTTGAAGGTGAGCCCGAGCACTGCAATCGTCTTGCCGGCAACGCTGCCACCGAGGGCTTCGATGATTTTCTGCGCCATTTTTTGCTTGCGCGCCGAATTCACGCGTACTGTAGCTTCAATCAGCTCGATCGGCGCCTGAGAGTCGCGCGCCGTCTTCATCAGCGCCAGCGTGTCTTTCGGGAAGCACGAGCCGCCATAGCCCGGGCCGGCGTTCAGGAACTTGCGGCCGATGCGGTTGTCGAGGCCGATGCCTTTGGCGACTTCCTGCACGTTGGCGCCGACGGCTTCGCAGAGATCGGCTATCTCATTGATGAAAGTGATCTTCATCGCCAGGAAGCCGTTGGCGGCATATTTGATCAGCTCGGAGGTGCGGCGCGCGGTGAAGACGATCGGCGTCTCATTGAGGAAGAGCGGTCTATAGAGGTCGCGCATGCGATCGCGCGCCCGTTCGTCATCGGTGCCGACGACGACGCGGTCAGGGCGCTTGAAGTCGTTGATGGCGGCCCCCTCGCGGAGGAATTCCGGGTTCGAGACAACAGCGAATTCCGCGTCGGGGCGCGCTTTCTTGATGATCGCTTCCACTTCGTCGCCGGTGCCGACCGGCACCGTCGATTTGGTAACGACGACGGTATAGCCGTTCATCAGCCCGGCGATTTCTTCGGCGGCGGCGTGGACGTAGGAGAGGTCGGCGTGCCCGTCGCCGCGGCGCGAGGGCGTGCCAACGGCGATGAACACGGCGTCGGCGTCGCGGATGGCCTGGCTCGAGTCGGTGGTGAAGAAGAGCCGGCCTTGCTCGACGTTGTCCTTCACAAGTTCATCGAGGCCGGGTTCGAAGATCGGTATCTCGCCTTTTTGCAGGCGCGCGATCTTGCCGGCGTCCTTGTCGACGCAGGTGACCGTGTGGCCGAAGTCGGCAAAGCATGCGCCGGAGACAAGGCCTACATAGCCGGTCCCGATCATCGTGACGCGCATGAATCAAATCTCCTGATTGTAGGCGCCGACTTCGTGGAAGCGGGCGAGTCTTGGTTTCACTTCTTCGCGGAACAGCGCCTTCATGTCGTCATCGCCGGTCATGCTTTCAACCACGACGACGAGTTCAGGCTTGTTCGATGAGGCGCGCACGAGCACCCAGGCGCCATCCTCGAGCGTGACGCGGGCGCCGTTCACCGTGTTCACGTCGCGGATGGCCCGACCGAGGATTTTGCCGCCGGCGCTCGCTAGTTGCTGATAATCGGCCACGACGCGTTCGACGATGCCGTATTTCTTCTCGTCGTCGCAGTGCGGGCTCATGGTGAGCGAGCTGAAGGAACGCGGCAGCGCCTTGCGCAGATCAGAGAGCTTCTTGCCGGAATTGCGGTCGAGCATCGCAAGGACGGCGCCAGCAGCGACGATGCCGTCGTCGTAGCCGTTCCCCAGTGGCGGGCGGAAGAAGAAATGGCCGCTCTTTTCGAAGCCGGCGAGCGCGCCGAGTTCGGTGGTCCGGCGCTTGATGTAGGAGTGGCCCGTCTTCCAATAATCGACCTTGGCCCCGTTTGCCTTCAGCACCGGATCGATCGCATAGAGGCCGGTCGACTTCACGTCCGCCACGAAGGTCGCATTCTTGTGCTCGGCGGAGAGATCGCGCGCGAGCATGAGGCCAACCTTGTCCGCGAAGATTTCTTCGCCCTCGTCGTCGACGACGCCGCAGCGGTCGCCATCGCCATCGAAGCCGAGCGCGACGTCGGCGCCATGCTTGCGGACGGCGGCGGCCATGTCCTGCAGCATCTCGCTGTCTTCCGGATTGGCGTTGTAGTGCGGGAAGGTCCAGTCGAGCCGGGTGTGGAGATCGATCACTTCGGCGCCCATGCGCCGGAGCGCTTCCGGCGCGAACGCGCCCGCCGTGCCGTTGCCGCAGGCGGCGACGACCTTTAGTGGACGCGTAAGCTTCACGCGGTTCGCGATGTCGGCGATGTAACGCTCACGCATGCCCTCTACGCGCTTGTAGGCGCCGCCGACGCGTTCCTTGAACATGCCCGATAGCACGATGTCCCGTAACTTACCCATTTCGTCGGGGCCAAACGTGAGCGGACGGTCGGCGCCCATCTTCACGCCGGTCCAGCCGTTCTCGTTGTGCGACGCCGTCACCATCGCCACGCACGGAATGTCGAGCGCGAATTGTGCGAAGTATGCGGTCGGCGAGAGCGCGAGGCCGATGTCGTTCACTTCCATTCCGGCCTGCATGAGGCCGAGCGTCAGCGCTTGCTTGATTGACTGCGAATAGAAGCGGAAGTCGTGGCCAACCACGATGCGCGGGGCGACTCCGAATTCGTGGATCAGAGTTCCGAGGCCCAGACCCAGAGCTTGCACCCCGAGCAGGTTCAGTTCCGGCGGTTTCTCGGCGCCCGGAATGCCGAACCACCAGCGCGCGTCATACTCGCGGAAGCCCGTCGGCTTGACCAAGGGCAAGCTTTCGAACTCAGCGGAATTGGCGGCGAGGCTTGCGCGAGGCGCAGGCAGCATGGGCTTTGTCCGAGCGGCGGGAAGGATGGGGCGGTTTGATCGAATTGCCGCTGAAATTCAACTCGCCGCCGTATCCTAGGCGTGCGGCATTACGCGAATACGCGTGATCTCTAGGCCGTATGCCTGATCGTCTGAGGGGGCCACTGCGCGCAGTGCGATCGCGTTAACCTCGTTTTGCGGCGGCAGGCTAAAGCGCAATGTTGCCGGCTGCGGCGGTGCGCTCTGACTGATCCACGGACCGCCGCCAACGCGCACCGCTAAACCGGTTGCGGCGTTCACCGGCGACGGGTTGTAACTCACTTCGACCACGAGAGGCCGGCCCGAGAGCGCTGCCGCGTCGTCTGCGTCGAGCAGGATGCGCGCGCCCTCCTCCTGCGGCCCTGGTGCGCTCCGGCCCCTGGACGCGAGGCGCAGCGCTTGCCCGCGGCCCCAGAAGTCGCGCACCACGGTCATTTCCTGGTACTCATCGACGGCGGGCGACTTGAATCCCTCGCCTTGGAACACCAGCCACTGCCCCTCGCGCGCCGCTGCGACCGGCGCAGGCTCGCGCGGCCAAGCTTGCGGCTTCAAACTTGTGGCGATCACCAACGCGGCCAGCAACGCCGCCAGGGGATAGAATATGAGCGGGTGGAGCAGCCAGTGACGCATCGCTCGGGGTGTACCCGGGGGGCGGGCGCAGTCCAAGCGCCTTCGGCTCTTGACGCGCCGTGGCGGGCTTGGGAGGCAGGCGCCCATGCCCTATCTCGCACTGCTGCGCCACGGCCAGAGCCAGTGGAATCTGGACAATCGCTTCACTGGCTGGGTCGATGTGGATCTGACCGCACAGGGTGAAGCGCAGGCGCGGCAGGCGGGCGAACTCTTGGTCCGGAGTGGCGTGCCCTTCGACAAGTTGTTCACTTCGGTACAGACGCGAGCGATCCGCACCGGCTCGCTGGCGCTGGATGCGGCAGGCCTGGCGTGGTTGCCGGTGGAACGGAGCTGGCGGTTGAACGAGCGCCATTACGGGGCGCTGACGGGGCTGAACAAGGCCGAGACCGCCGCCAGGCACGGCGAGGAACAGGTGAAGGTCTGGCGCCGCTCATACGATACGCCGCCGCCGCCGCTCGAAGCGGGCGGCGAATTCGATCTTTCGGAGGACCGGCGTTACGCAGGCGTGGACGTCCCACAGACCGAGTCGCTCAAGCTTACGCTCGAGCGCGTGCTGCCGTACTGGCGCGACGCGATCGCGCCGGACCTGAAGGCGGGCAAGAATCTGATTATCGCGGCGCACGGCAATTCTTTGCGCGCAATCGTGAAGCACCTCTTCGGCGTGCCCGACGGTCAGATCGTCAACGTGGAGATTCCAACCGGCAATCCGCTGCTGATCGAACTGGATGCGAACTTGAAGCCAGTCTCTGCGCGCTATCTCGATGACGCGCGTGCGGAGAAGCTACCGCCGTTGCCCGCGTGAGCGACGTCGCCTTCATGCAGCGCGCCTTGGCGCTTGCGGCGCCGGGCGTGGGGCGGACCGGAGCCAATCCATCTGTAGGCTGCGTGATCGTGAAGCACGGCGTGGTTGCCGGCGAAGGGGCGACGGCCGACGGCGGCCGGCCGCACGCGGAAGAGTTGGCGCTGGCGCTGGCGGGAGACGCAGCGCGCGGAGCAAGCGCGTACGTCACGCTGGAGCCCTGTGCGCGGCGCAGCACGGGCGCGGCTTCGTGTTCGGATATCTTGATTCAGGCGGGCATTGTTCGTGTTGTGATCGCCGCCGGCGATCCGCATCCGTTTGCCGCGGGCGTGGGCATCGAACGCCTGCGGGCAGCAGGTGTTGGGGTTGAGACTGGTTTGATGGCCGATGAAGCTCGCACGCAGAACGCAAATTTCTTCGCGCAGTGGAACCAGCCTGGCGCCTCGTGAGCGGATCGGCTGTGCGCCGAAAAGGAGCGGGGGAACTTGGCTCGCGTCGCGCCATTCGCTTCGCTGGCGGCAGGATAAGCAGCGCACATGGGACGCGGTCGCCTAGCAAGCGGCGCTACCACGTGTTAGGGGATTTAGAACGCTGATGTTTAGACGCTTTGCCAGAGACGCATGAATGCCCGTTTACATGGACATCCATGACTTGCCAGGAGTGACAGCTGACGATGTGGTCGAGGCGCATCTGAAGGACCTGAAGGTTCAAGAGAAGCACGGCGTTTCGTATCACAAATATTGGGTCAACGAGAAGAAGGGCAAAGTCTATTGCCTTTGCCACGCGCCGACCGCCGAAGCCGCAGACGCCGTCCATCGCGAGGCGCACGGATTGCGCGCGGAGCGCATCATGGAGGTCACGCCGGAGATCGCTGACGCATTCATGGGCGTGGCTGAGGCGGACGGCGCCGGCGCCGTCGTTCTGCCGGACAAGAGCGGCCACGATCCCGGCACGCGCACGATTGTCTTCACCGATATCGTTGGCTCCACCGACATGACGCAGCGCCTGGGCGACGACGCTGCGTTCGCAATTCTAAACGTTCACGACCGCATTGTGCGTGATGCGCTTGGTGCAAATAACGGCACGGAAGTCAAGCACACCGGTGACGGCATCATGGCGGCGTTCGTCTCTGCTGCTTGCGCCGTCAAATGCGGAATGGCGGTGATGCAGGATGTGGTCAACCATCGCGCGGAGGCGCATCCACATCTTCGCATCCGCATAGGCATCGCAGCCGGCGAGCCCATTGA
The DNA here is from genome assembly GCA_052387215.1 of Caulobacteraceae bacterium. Lineage (GTDB taxonomy): Bacteria > Pseudomonadota > Alphaproteobacteria > Caulobacterales > Aquidulcibacteraceae > Vitreimonas. The sequence goes on along the minus strand of JBQTJK010000114.1, from coordinate 30,406 downwards.
GCACGCAAACGATCTTTTCGGCACCGTGGTGCAGCTCGCCGCGAGACTTTGCACGCACGCCGAGCCCCAACAGATATTGGTTTCAAACGTCGTCGCCGAACTATGCGCCGGAAGGCAGTTGCCGTTACGGGACGTGGGGCAGCTCAGCTTGAAGGGCTTTGAGCAGCCAGTGCACGCGCACGCGGTTGCGCTCTAACCCAAGTCTTGACGCATTGCCTCGACCGCTTCGGCGTCCTGGGTCGCTGTCGAGATTCTGTTCTTCGATTTGAGATTCTGGCTTGACTTGGCACGCCGCCGCTACACGAGACTGACGTTGACATGGTCAGCGATACGCATGTGCGCCAGCTGCGGCAGATCCTGCTTTGGCCGCTGCAACTGGCGCCGATCCGAGCGGGCAGCCAGATCCAGCAGCATTGGCAAGCGCTCGAAGCCACTGGCGCGGATAATCCGTGGCGCGAGGTGATCGATGAATTTGCCGTCGATGCGAGCGCGTTCAAGGAGCAACACTACAACGAGTTTGTGACCTTCCTGCCCTACGTGCAGCGCTTCCTTTACGGCGAGGGGCGGGCGCGGCGCGACGCTGCGAGCACGGCCGGCCCAGGCGCTTCGCCGATGCGCGTCTTTCGCCGCGACGATGTTGCGGCAGTGCGCGTCGTATCAAGTGCGGATGCGGCGCCGATCGTGATGTCGGTCGCGAGCATTGAGCTCTACTTCTTCTACGACATCGACATCGTGCTGCTGAAGCTGGAGGCGGCGTGCGCGGACCTCACGCTCGCCCAGGCCCAGGACACGCTCTATCGTTTTGGCCGCGCGTATCCGGCGGGTTGGGATGACACTGGCCGGGGCTTGCACTGCATGCACCAGGTCGAATGGCTTGATGCTCAGGGGCAGACGCTAGCGATATCCGACGTCGCGCAGCGGGATCGCTTTCTGTCTTTCGTCAGTCACCATCGCGCGCCGCGCATCAGCGCCCATTGGGAGTGGCTGTTGAGGCCGCTCGCGCTTGACAACACCGAGCCGGACAGGGCGATCCACTATCGTCTGCTGGAATACTACCGGATGCCGGTCATGGCTTATCTGGCGATGGACGATCCGCGCGCTTTGTCTCGCGACAATTTTCTCCGCCTGGGTTTGGTCGCTGGCAGCGGCGATCCTGCACCGGCGGAACCGCCCGACTTCGAGACGCGCGTTTGCTATGACCGCTTCTGGCGCGAGGGCGGGCTCGCGCCAAACACGCGCTACATGTGCAATGGCCACGCGCTTGTTGTCGTCGGCGAGGCGAAGTCATCATTCTTCACCGGCGCCGAAACCGGCGTGCTGGCGCAGTTCCGGCACCAGCATTTCCTGCTGTTTCTGATCGCGCACTTCCAGAAGGCGGCTCTGTTGATGTTCTCGGACCGCCTGGTCGATGCGCTCAACCGGCTGGACATCAGCGAGCCTGCGACGATCAAGACGTTCAAGCGATCGATCCGCCAGATCTTCGAGATCTTCCTGCGCTTCACGCATCGCTACTGGTTTCACGAGATTTCCGAGCAGGCGCACACCAAGGCCCTGTTCGCCTTGTGCGCCGCTCATCTCCATCTGGATTCGCTCTATTGCGAAGTGCGCGAGCGCATTCACGACATGAGCCACTATCTGGATGCCGACAGCCTGCGCCGGCAGGCGAACACTGTGGTGCGGCTGACGGTGGTGACCGCGTTCGGCCTCATTGGCACCGTCGCGACCGGGTTCTTGGGGATGAATTTGATCGACGAGACTGCGTCGCCGCTGTGGCTGCGCGTGCTGCTGTTTGCGATCGTGCTAACCGCCACGATTGGGCTGACGTTCTACACGATTTCCAAATCGAAGCGGCTGTCGGATTTCCTCGACGCGCTGTCCGACGAGCATCTGCCGGCGCGTTTCAAGGCCGGCGCTTTCCTTGCGGTTTGGAGATCGCCGCGAGACTAAGCACTCGGGCTACTAAGCGGTGAAGGTTGAGGCGACGCTGAGCGAGTATTATCCGGGCGGCTTTCTCGATCGTTGCGGTTTCGCGCCAACCAAAGTTGGATACAGATCATCCCAATCGGGATTGTCACTTTCAATAAGGTTGGTCTTCCAATCGCGGCGCCATCTCTTCATTTCGTATTCGCGATCGCGTGCTTCGGATATGAGCATGAACGGCTGATACCAGACGAGGCGTGTCACGCCATACTTGGCAGTGAAGATTGAGCCAACGCCCTCTCTGTGATCGTGAACCCGCGCGATCAAGTCGAGAGCCGAACCGAGATAAAGTGTCCCATGCTTGCGACTTGCGAGCATGTACGTTGCAGTGAGACGATTTTCGTCGACGCGCATGTGGCACGATTGCGTGCTTTTCCAGCAAAGACAACTCGCACCCATTCCCGGATTGGCGCGAAGCGCCAAGTCCGGGACCCATAAACGCGGCTGACCGCGTCTCTCTCAACCAGTTGTGCTTATGGGTCCCGGGCTCTCGGCTTCGCCGAGCCCCGGGAATGGGTGGAGGACTATTCCGCCGCCACCGCAGTTTGCTTAGCTAGTTTGTCGAACGCGACAAGGTCCCGGACTAAATCCTCGAGTTGATCGAACGGGACCATGTTGGGGCCGTCGCTCGGGGCGTTGTCGGGATCGGGGTGCGCTTCGAGGAACACGGTGGCGACGCCGATGGCGACCGCCGCTCGTGCGAGGATCGGGACGAACTGGCGTTCGCCGCCGCTGGTTTCGCCGCGGCCGCCGGGCTGTTGCACGGAATGGGTGGCGTCGAACACGACGGGCGCGCCGAAGCTCTTCATGATCGGGATCGCGCGCATGTCGGAGACAAGCGTGTTGTAGCCAAAGCTCGCGCCGCGTTCGCAGGCCATGACGTTGGGGTTTCCAGAACCCGTGATCTTGGCGATCACGTTCTTCATGTCCCACGGCGCCAGGAATTGGCCCTTCTTGACGTTGATCGGTTTGCCGGTTTCGGCGGCGGCGACGAGCAGATCCGTTTGCCGGCAGAGGAAAGCGGGGATCTGCAGCACGTCGACGACTTCAGCGACGTCATCGCACTGCTCGGGCAGGTGCACGTCGGTGATGACCGGCACGCCGAGCTTGGCGCGAATTTCTTCGAAGATGGGGCCGGAGACCGAGAGACCCGCGCCGCGCTTGGCGCCAATGCTGGTGCGGTTGGCTTTGTCGAAGCTGGTCTTGTAGATGAAGCCGGCGCCGCAGCGTTTGAACACGTCGCGCAGGAACTCGGCCGTCTCCAGCGCATGGCCGCGGCTTTCGAGTTGGCATGGGCCGCAGATGAAGGTGAGCGGCAAATTGTTGCCGATCTCGAGCGGTGTCGACTCGACGCGGGGAATGCGGATCACGGAGGCCGGGGTCATGATTGTCCTTTGAAAGAGGCTGAGAGATAGGCCGTGACGAGTTTTGTCTCAACCGTGCTCACTGCGCGAGAGCGTTCAATTTCACTTTCGTCATCCCGGCCGACCGAAGGGAGAGCTGGGACCCAGGGGCCGACGTAGCGCCGGTCGCCCCTGGGTCCCGGGTGCTCGCTCCGCGAGCCCCGGGATGACGAACTGATTTTTCCTATGCGGACAGTCGAACGCACCATGCTCACTCCGCCGCTTCAGCAATGGCGAGCGGGCAGGGCGCGTCTTCGGCGGCGGCCTGGGCTTCGATCCAGTCGCGGAAGCGGGCGGCATCGGGGCGTAGGTTGCGGCCCGTTGGCCAGACCAGCCAGTAAGCGAAATCGTCCCGTACGGCGATGTCGAACGGGGTGACCAGGCGTCCTGCCCGCAATTCGTCGATCGCCAGCCACTGGCGGCCAAGCGCGACGCCCTGGCCGTCGAGCGCGGCGCGCAGCAGCAAGAGCGCGTCGTCGAACTTTGGGCCCGTGGCGGGTTCGGGCCAGGGCAGGCCGGCGGCGCTGAACCAGCGCGCCCATGGCGTCCATGGATTTCGGAGCATAATGGCGCGTGTGAGATCGGCGGGCGTGTGCAGTTCGAAGCGGTTGCGATAGTCCGGCGTGCAGATGGGCGTCAGCGCTTCGTCGAAGAGTTTGACCGCGTTCAAGCCTGTCCAGCCGCCGCGGCCAAGGCGCACACCGAGATCGATGCCTTCCTTGCGATAGTCGTTGAGCGTTTCGCTCACCCGCAGATCGATGTCGATCTCGGGGTTCTCGGTGCGGAACTTGGCCATGCGCGCGAACAGCCACGTGGAGGCGATACTTGGCACCGAGCTGACAACGATGTGGCGCTGCAGTTTGGTAGACGGGCGCTTCGAGGGGAAGGCCTGTTCGAGAATGGAGAGACCCTGGCGCACCTGCGCTTCCAACTGCTGACCTTCGCTGGTCAACTGCATGGTGTTGCCGGCGCGGCGGAAGAGGATGACGCCGAGCCGCTGTTCGAGCTCGCGGATGCGGTGGCTAACCGCGCCGTGAGTGAGTCCGAGTTCATCCGCGGCCTTGGAATAGGACTTCAGCCGCGCGGCGGCTTCGAACGCGCGAAGCGTCTGTAACGAGGGCAGAGACATGGGCCGCGGACCCCTTGAGCCTGTGAATTCCGCTCACATCCAAGTCGTCAACTGATGGTTCGGATTCAAGGGGTAAGGCCCCCATCTCGGGTCTGTCGCCCGAGAAATCTGGCCCCAGACTTGGAGGAATGACCATGCAACGCGGACTTTATATCGACGCTCTCGAACACGGCACGCCGCTCTCGATCAAGGCGGCTTCCATAGCGGTGGCGACGGTTTTGTTCCTGATCGTGGCGCTGCCTGTGCTCGCGGTTGGCGCGGCGGTGGTCGCCTGAGCGATGGCGGTGGAACATCCACCCATTCCCGGATTGTCCCGGACTTGATCCGGGGCAAGTCCGGGACCCATACGCCCAACGGTTCGAGATCGAGCGCAAACAGTTGGGGTTATGGGTCCCGGGCTCGACGCTTCGCGTCGCCCCGGGAATTCGGTGAGAGTCAGAGCGATTTTAGTAAGCTGCGCAGAGCAGCCTCGGGCGCGGCGCTCTCGATGTGAATGCGCGCCCACAAACCCAAGAACAGCATCGGCCATCGAAGCGCCGCGTATGTTTCGTCGGTGAAGATGACGCGGATCGTGTCGGCGCTGGCTGCGGCGCGCACGGCTTCGATTTGCGGCAGCGTCCGTGCGAGTTCAGCGGCGCGTGGCGCAATCCAGGATGCGACCGGAACAGTGAAGCCTTTTTTCCTCGCCCACGGTTCGGCGGCGGGGCAATTTTTCTCCAGCCACGCGCGCAGGATGTATTTGCCGAAACGGCCGCGGGTCTTGAGATTGTCCGGCAGGTGAAACGCGAACGCTGCGACTTCCGGATCGAGAAAGGGCGTACGGCCTTCCAGGCCGTGCGCCATCAGGCAGCGGTCGAGTTTCAGCAGTAGGTCGTTCGGCAACCAGGTGGCGATGTCGGCAGCTTGGGCTCGTTGGAGCGTTGTGTAGGTTGGAGCGCGGGCCTTCAGGTCCGCATTCTCTTCGGGCGTCGCGCCGTGCGCGCCTGAAGGCGCTCGCCCCAACCTTGCGACGCCACGCCACTTGTTCAGCGCCTCGCTCCCAAGAATTTCATCGACTTGGGGTTCCGCCACGCGGCCGCCCAGCCAGGTGGGGCGCTGGGCGCGGCGATAGCGGGAATAACCGCCGAAGAGTTCGTCGCCGCCTTCGCCGGTGAGCACGACGGTGAGGCGTGCTTTCGCTGCTTGCGCGAGTTTGTAGGTCGGCAGACATGCGTAGTCGGCGACGGGATCGTCCATCGCCCAGGCGACGTGCGGCGCGATGGCCCAGAAATCCTCTTCGCCGAAGCTGACATCGTTCCAGTCGAGATTGAGCGCGCGGGCGACGCGCTCGGCTTGCGCGCGTTCGTCGCGCGCGCCTTCCGCCGCGAAGCCGCAGGTGTAGGCGACGACGGGGCGCTCGTTGAGGCGCGCCATCATTGTGGCGACGGCGGCGCTGTCGATGCCGCCGGAGAGGAAGAGGCCGTAGGGGACGTCGGAGCGCTGGTGTAACTTGATGGAGTCTTCCAGGACGCGATCCAGCTCGGCGATAGCATCTTCGTCGGACCGCCAGTGTTTTCCTCCCCCGTTTTCGGGGGAGGTGTCGCCGGAGGCGACGGAGGGGGCGGTGCGCCGCGCCCCTTCTGTCATCGCGCTCAGCGCGCTGACAGCTCCCCCGCGCGCGGGGGAGCAAAGGTGGTCCGGATCGGGGACGGCGGCGCGAATACGGTGGCGCTTCGGCTCGCCGTTGACGATCTCTATGATCTCGCCGGGTTCGAGGCGAATGACGCCGGGCCATGCGGTTTCGTTTTCCAGCGTGTAGTGCAGAGCGGCGACTTGGCTCGAGATGGCAGGCTCGACGCGCGCCTGGCCGAACGCGCGCGGCTCGGAGGCGAAGGCGACGGCGCCGTTCTGTGCGCGGATATAGAGCGGCTTGATGCCGAACGGATCGCGGACAAGCCAGGTTCGGCCGTCAGCGCCGATCAGGCAGAAGGCGTACATGCCGCGCAGGCGGTCGAAAGCGCGTTCGCCCTCTTGCGCGTAGATGTGCAGCAGCGGTTCGAAGTCGGCGCCGGTGGCGAGTTTGCTTTGGAGCTGAAACTCCTCGGCCAGTTCGAGGTAATTGTAGATCTCGCCATTGCCGATGACGGTCGAACCGGCCGCGTGCAGCGGCTGCCAGCCTCCTTCGAGGTCGATGATCGAAAGCCGCGCATGCGCGAGCGAATAGCGCTCGCTTTCTTCGACACGGATGCCGTTGGGGCCGCGATGGGCGATCGCGTCGATCAGCGCACGCGCCCCTTCGGCTTCGCCGATGATCCCGGCAATGCCGCACATCAGAGGCCTCCCATCGCATCGAACAGCGCGCGCCATTGACCGACGACGGCGCTTTCGGAGAACTCAGTTTCGACGCGGCGCGCGCCGTTGGCAACGAAGCGGACGCTCAGCTCCTTGTCGGCGAGCAGTAGGCGGACCTTGATGGCGAGCGCTTCAGCGTCGTCGATCTCGATCAGAAAGCCATCCTCGCCATCGCGGATCAATGCGCTGGGGCCGGCGGCACGCGCGGCGATCACCGGTACGCCATGCGCCCAGGATTGGATCACGACATTGCCGAGCGGCTCGAAGCGCGAAGGGAAGACGACGACGTCGGCAGTGCGGTAGAGTGAGGACGGGTCGTCGCGCCAACCGAGGAAGCGCACCCGATCGGCGACGCCGAGATCCTGTGCTTGCGATTTGAGGATGGCTTCGTCGGGACCGTCGCCGGCGATCCAGAGATAGGCGTCAGGCAAGCGCTGCAGCGCGCGCAGCGAAACGTCATGCGCCTTGTTCGCGTGCAGACGGCCCATGCCCAACAGGAGCGATGCGTCTTCTGGCGTCTCGAGTTCGGCGCGGCTGAGCTTGGCGGCTTCGCCGGCGGCGGCGAAGTTGGGGATGCAGTGCGTGCGCTCTTTCGGCCAGCCTTCGCGGACAAGCCAGTCGACGATGTCTTGGGTGTTGCCGACGAGCGCGTCGTACTCGCGATAGTTCTTGAGCTTGTAATAGCCGCCGAGGCGGCCGACGCGCTTCCACGGACCCGCCGGCGTGAGGCTCGCGGCGCGGTTCATCCAGGCAATGATGATGCGCGCATCGTGCTCGCGCGCGAGCGCGGCAATGGCGGCGGGCGTAGTGAAGTCGAACGGCTTGGAGAATGGCAGCACGCAGGCCGGCACGCCTAAGCTTTTCAACGCCGCTTCGCGCCCGGCATGGGCGCGGGTAGCGGCGGCTTGCTCGATCCCTGCGCGCGCGAATGCGCCGGTGAGGCTCACGAAATACGCTTCCGCGCCGCCATTGACGGCCGAGCCGAGCGTTTGCACGAGGCTCATGCGAGGGGGGACGCGGAAATCATCGGCGGGACCGACACATAGAGGCGCGCGCGCCCGGTCTCAACCGCTTGCCCGCAGATGACTTTTCCGCCTCCGCGTGCGAACAGGGCGCCATGAGCATGATCGATCCGAAAGGCGCAGTCGCGGCCGGTCAGGACACAATCCGCGCCGAGGCGCGGGCGCTCGATCAATTGGCGGAGGCGCTGGCGGGCGCGTTGCACGAGTCGTTTGTGCATGCGGCGCGGTTGCTGGCGGAGACAAAGGGGCGGGTGATTGTCTCGGGCATGGGCAAGTCCGGGCACATTGCACGCAAGATCGCAGCGACCTTGGCTTCGACGGGTACGCCGGCGCAGTTCGTCCATCCGGCGGAAGCGAGCCATGGCGATCTCGGAATGATCGTCGAAACCGATTGCCTGCTGGCGATCTCGCGCTCGGGCGAGACGGCGGAGCTTTCGGACCTCTTGTATCACTGCCGGCGCATCCACGTGCCGGTGATCGGGATGACGTTCAAGTCGGACTCGTCACTGGTGAAAGCGTCGACCGCGGCCTTGGTATTGCCCGATTGCGGCGAAGCCAGCGAAGACGCACCGGCGCCGACCATTTCGACCACGATGTGTCTCGCTCTGGGCGACGCGCTGGCGGTGGCGCTGATCAAGGCGCGCGGCTTCACGGCAGAGCACTTCGGCGCGATCCATCCGGGCGGGAAACTAGGCGCGGCGCTGAAGCGGGTCCGGGACATCATGCGCGTGGGCGGCGACGATCCGCTGATTTCGCCGGACATGCCTGTCCCGGATGCGATGAAGGCGATGAGCGTTGGCGGGATCGGCGCCGTGGGCGTGATCGACGGCGGCAAACTGATCGGGATCGTCACTGATGGCGATTTGCGCCGAAAGCTGACGCCGGAGATGTTCGGCAAAAGCGCGCGCGATATCATGACGGCGAACCCGAAGACGATTGCGCCTGACGCGCCGATCGCCGACGCGATCGCCATCATGAACGAGAAGCGGATTACGTTGCTGTTCGCGGTCGAGGACGGGCGGCCGGTGGGCGTCGTGCATATGCACGATCTGCTGGCGGCGGGGGTGCGGTAGGGCCCCAGCCCCACTTGACACGATATGGTTGAACCGCCATATTGCCTTGTGCCTGCGACGCCGCTCAAGCCGTTGGAATGGATTGGGTCCAGTCTAAAGGACCTGCGGGCCTTTCCGGAGGAAGTGCGCGAGACCATGGGCTTTGCCCTGTACCTGGCGCAAATTAGAGACAAGCACGTCTCCGCAAAGCCTTTAAAGGGATTAACAGGCGCCGGCGTCTTGGAAGTTGTCGAGGATCACGACGGCGACACGTTCCGCGCAGTCTATACAGTGCGCTTCGCGAGTGCTGTGTACGTGCTGCACGTGTTCCAGAAGAAGTCGAAGACCGGGATCAAGACGCCGAAGGCAGAGATCGATCTGGTGCGGAAGCGGCCGAAAGTTGCGGAAGAGTTGGATCGAAAGAGGAAGAGCGAGCCATGAGCAAGGTTGCTTCAAAGCGCAGCAGCGGCAACGTGTTCGCCGATCTGCAGATTGCGGATTCGGACACTCATCTGCTCAAGGCGCAGCTTGTCGCGCGTCTGCAACACGTCATTAGAGCTGGGAAGATGACGCAAGCAAAGACTGCGGAGGTCATCGGCGTCAGCCAACCGGATGTCTCTCGAATTCTGCGCGGGGAGTTCCGTGATATCTCGGTGGAGCGTCTGGTGCTCTTCTTGACGCGGCTTGGATGCGCTATCGATATCGTCGTGAAGCCAGCCAACAAGCGAGCGTTCGCACCGATACACCTGGATGCGGAGCCTGTTTGATGGCGTGTTTCTTTTTCGCCGATTGCGAAGGTTTTGTCCCGTCTGCAATGAATCCGGAATGCGAAAGCGAAGTGCCGCTGGTCTCTGGAAGCTAGGAGGGGTCTTGGCCGTCGCCATGATTCTCTGCGGCATTCTCTCCAACTTCATGGGAGGTTGGCTCTTAGCAGTTGCCGACTTACCTGATGGTTGGAAGCGCACTTGTGTGGGTCTATGTGCTGCTTTTCACGGACCTAGTCGTGGCGCGCTGATTAGCAATGCGTATGACTGCGTTGGGCCGCTTCGCCTCAACCTTGCACACAGCCGTAAATGTCCGATAACAGCCCCTCAGTAGGAAGGGGGCGGGATATGATCACACGGTTCGGCGCGCGGTCTTGGGCGACCCTGGTTGCGCTTTTTGCGTTCGTAGGACCCGTGCAGTCGCAGCCTGCGTTCGCACCGACCATCGAATCCTCCATCCAATCCGTCCTCCCGCGGATGGTCGCGTGGCGGCGGGATTTCCACGAGCATCCGGAGCTCTCGTACGAAGAGGTGCGCACCGCCCGCATCGTGGCGCAGCATCTGCGCTCGCTGCGGATGCAAGTGCGCACGGGCGTAGCGCAGACTGGCGTGGTCGGCGTGCTGCGCGGAGCGCGGCCGGGGCCAGTGATTGCGCTCAGGGCTGATATGGACGCGCTACCGGTGACGGAGGAGGTGGATCTGCCGTTCCGCTCTCACGTGCGCGCGCAATACAACGGCCAAGAAGTCGGTGTGATGCATGCGTGCGGGCATGACACGCACGTTGCCGTGCTGATGGCGACCGCCGGTGTGCTGGCGGCGCAGCGTGACCGGCTCGCCGGCACGGTGATCTTTATCTTCCAGCCGTCGGAGGAGGGGCGCGCGCCCGACGGCGGACCCGGCGGGGCCGAGCGCATGCTGGCGGAGAACGTGTTTGGCGATCTGCAGCCCGAGGCGATTTTCGGTCTGCACGCCTGGCCGCGCGATGCGGGGACGGTCACCATTGTCGACGGGCCGTTCATGGCCGGCGCCGATCAGCTGCGGATCAATGTGACTGGCCGCCAGACGCATGGCGCGCAGCCGCATCGCGGCGTCGATCCGATCGTGGTGTCCGCGCAAATTATCAACGCGCTGCAGACAATTCCGTCGCGGCAAATGGATGCCGTGGCGTCGCCCGTCATCGTTACCATCGGCGCCATCCATGGCGGCATCCGCTACAACATCATTCCCGACCGCGTCGAAATGATTGGCACGATCCGTTACCTCAACCCGGACACGCGCGAGGAGATTTACACGCGCGTCCGCCGCACGGCCGAGGACATTGCCCACAGCGCCGGCGCGACGGTCGAGGTCACGATCGCGCACAACGCCATCCCGGTAGTGAACCCGCCCGCGATCACGGCGCGAACGCGCGCAGTGCTGCAGCGGACGCTCGGCGAAGCCAATGTCCGCGCCGAGCCGCCAGGCATGGTGGCCGAGGATTTCGCGTATTTCCAACAAGCTGTGCCGGGCGTGTTCTTCTACTACGGCGTCAACGCACCCGGCGTCACCGCAGCGGAAGCGGCCCCAAACCATAACCCGCGCTTCTTCGTGCACGAGCCGGCGATGGAGACGGCGCTGCGCGCTATGATCGCCGTGGCTCTGGATCGCGTGGGCGCCGAGGCGAGTTGAAATCGCGGCGGTTTTCACACGCCACGGCGTAACGCAGCAGGGCTCGCGCCAGCGCGCCATAGCGCTGCTTTTGCTTGACTCTGCGGCGCCAGAAAGGCCCTATGCCGGCCGGACGAAAAGGTCGGGACGATCACGACCCGCGCGGGCATCGCACCGCGTTGGCTACTCACCCCTATAAGTCCAGCCGCGGATCGCTCGTGACCGCGGCAGTTTTTGAGGAGTGCGGCCATGGCTACGGGCGTGGTGAAATGGTTCAATATGACTAAGGGTTTCGGCTTCATCGCGCCCGATGAAGGCGGCCAGGACGTTTTCGTGCACGTGAGCGCGGTTGAGCGTTCGGGGCTGACCGGTCTCAAGGAAGGCCAGGCAGTGAGCTTCGATGTCGAAAACGATCCGCGTAAGAACAAGCCGGCGGCCGTAAACATCAAGCCTCTCTGAGGCTTTGCGCTTAGACCTTGCAGTTTCGATCGCCGTGCGGTTCACCGTGCGGCGATTTTGTTTTTCCGGGAGATTCCCATGACCGCCCCGTTCCGCCTCTATGGCGCGGAGCTTTCGCCGTACTCCGTCAAGGTGCTGTCGTATCTGCGCTACAAGGACATCGAATTCGAATGGCTGCCGCGGGCGCAGACGCGGCAAGAGGAATTTCAGCGCTACGCCAAGCTGCCGCTCATTCCGGTTCTGGTCGATGCCAACGACGATGCGCTGCAGGATTCCACGCCGATCATCGAGAAGCTCGAAGCGCAATTTCCAGAGCCTACGATCATGCCGGATCATCCCGGCTTGGCGTTTCTGGCGGCGCTGCTGGAGGATTACGCCGACGAGTGGCTCAACAAGGCGATGTTCCACTATCGCTGGAGCTACCCGGAAGATCAGCAAAGCGCGGCCAAGCGCATCGCCGACATGATCTTCGAGGGCGCGAAGAAGCCGGAAGGCATCGAAGAGCAAGTGCGCGCGAGGATGGTCGGCCGGCTCTATCACGTGGGCTCGTCGGCGGAGACGGCGCCCCTGATCGAGGGCTCTTTCACGCGCGTGCTGACGCTGTTGGACAAGCTGTTGGCGGATCGTCCGTATCTATTCGGCGGACGTCCGAGCCTGGCGGATTTCGGCTTGGCGGGGCAGTTGGCGCAACTGCGATCGGATCCCACGCCGGGCGCGATGCTGCAGGCGCAGGCGCCAAACGTCGTCCGCTGGCTCGATCGGATGCAGAGCCCGAAGGCGGAGGGCGAGTTCGAGGCGTTCGCTGATGTGCGCGACGAGCTCGTGGAATTGCTAAGCGCCGAGATCGCGGGCGCATACCTCTTGTGGATGGACGCCAATGCGCGCGCGGTGGCGAACGATGCGTCTGGCGTTGCGGTCGATATCGCCGGCACGACCTTCGTGCAGAAGCCGCAGCGTTACGCCGCGAAGGCGTTCGCGGAGCTGAAGCGCAAGCGCGCACTGGTGGAAGATGAAGCCCTGTCGCGGCTGCTGGCGGAGACGGGCGTCGATGCGGTGCTCAAGGGCGCGCTGGATGAGATGGATGAGGCGGATGTCGGCGGCCACGACGCAGGTGTCGATGAGAGCGACGAGGGCGAGGACGAAACTTAGAGTCATTCTGGACGCGCGCGGCGCGATCCGGAACCCAGTGCAACCGGCACAGCGTTGGTTCTGGGTTCCGGCTCTACGGTGCTGCGCGCCTCCGGCCGGAAGGACTCTAGGATACTCTTTGTCCGCGCCCGCTTACCCCGAACACGCGCCTTTGAAGTCGTATGGCGCCTCCGTCGCGCAATCGGGCCAGACATCCGTCTCGCGCCAGTAGCGCGCGAGCCCCAGACGAACGCAGAGCTGTGGAAACTCAGGGTTCATGCGCAGCTGGACGGTCTGGTCGATGAACAGAAGCGCTGTCTCGTAGCCGATGTGCGGGCGCGTGGTTTCCAGCGCGCCCGCGCGCCAGGCGTCGACGTTGTCGAGCGCCTCGCCGAAGATGGCGAGCGCCGGGCCCGTAAAGCCGAGCACGGAAAGCGCGACAGCGAGATCGAGCGCGGCGGCCGGTTCGGCCTCGGCCATGGCGGCGAAATCTTCGCCGAGCTCCATGAATGCTTCTGGCGAGGGCGCCATCATCAGTTGCTGCATGCGCTCGCCCGCTTTGTACGAAGCGCTTTCCTTCAAGCCGTAAATGAGCCGCGCGCCGTCGGCGCGCAGCGCTTCGGCCTTCATGAAATCGCCATCGAGCGCGGCCGTGTTCAAGCGCATGAACCAGACGAAGACGTTGTCGGGATAACATAGCGCTGCTTCTTCCAGGATCTGTCTGCCCTCGTCCTTCGATTTCTTGGACCAGACATTGTAGCCGTGAAACGCCGCGAGCATCGGATCCAGCGGATCGAGTTCGAACGCGCGCGCTTGCTGCGCGTAGCCGGCTTCGACGCGGCCGGTGGAGACCAGAAACTGGCCGTGACGGAAAAGCAGGTGGGGATTGTTGGGCTCAACCGCGAGCGCTTTCTCAATCAGCGCCTCGCGCTCAAGCCAGCGGCCAAAGAACTCGCCCTCGAGCGCGGCAAGAACGGCGTAGGCCTCGCCCATGGAAGGATCCGCGCCGACGGCGCGTTGGGCGGCTTCGCGTGCGTCATCTACCAGGCGCGCGCGGTCCGACCGGGAGAGGCGCAGCATTTCCAGCTTAGCACTCGCGAGCGACGCCCAGGCGCGGGCGAAATCGGGGGCCTCGCGAACGATGCGGTCGAGCGCGGCGGCGGCGGTCTGAATGCAGGGGATCGCGCCCGTGCGGAGCAATTCGCGCGCTTCGAAATAGGAATCCGACAGCGCCGCCGTGAGCTTAGGCGCGCGCACGCGGCTGGCTTCGCCGAGGGTTACGGTGAGCGCCTTCGCCACTTCGGTGGCGATTTCTTCTTGCAGCGCGAAGGTATCGGCGAGGTCGCGGTCATAGCGTTCTGACCAAAGCACCACGCCGGTTTCTGCTTCGGACAGATGAGCGGCGACACGGACGCGGTCGTCGGTGCGCCGCACCGAGCCGTCGAGGATATGCGTCGCGTTGAGCGCCTTGGCCGCGCGCGGCTTATCGCGGCCGCGAAAGGCGAAGCTCGAGGTCGAGCCGATCACTTTGAGACCCTGCATGCGAGACACGGTGTAGAGGATTTCCTCCGACACGCCGTCTGACAGCGCGCGCGTGGCGCGGTCGCGCGAAGCGGAGTCGAATGCGAGCACGGCGAGCACGGGCGTTGTCGCGTGCGCCTTCACGGCGGCGCCCGACGGATCGAGCGCGTAGACGCTCATGAGCGTGCGCATCTTCGCAAGCCTGATCTTGCCGCGCGGGGCCAGGCGAGCGGCCAGTTCAGGCGCGGCGTTGTCGTAGACGATCTGTGAAGCGAGGATCGTGCCGGGCGCAGCTTCGGCTTGCAGACGTGCGGCGATGTTGACGCCGTGGCCAAGCAAATCGCCATTCGCGGCTTGCGTGACTTCGCCCAAGTGCACGCCGAAGCGAAGTTTGGCTTCCTTTTCGGTTTCGCAAAGCCCGATGGCGGCGTTGAGCGCGTCAGTGACGCTCGCGAATTCCAGCATCACGGCGTCGCCGGCGGTGTTGAAGATGCGCCCGTTGTGCCGCGCGGCGATGCCCGACGCGTATATGCGCACGCGGGCGACGCGCGCCAACGCTTCCGCCGCGTCGCGCTCGGCGAGCGCGGAGAAGCCGGCAATGTCCACAGAGACGATGGCCGCCAGTTTGCGGAGGGCTTCAGCCATGGCTGCAATCACTTAGCACACCGCAAATCGGGAGACCTTTCGTAATTGCAAGGTTCCCGCAACGAAAATGCGATTGCTCTAGGTTACCGCGCCGTTATGGCAGACCTGCGGGGGCGGACACCTCTCACATTCCAGGAGACCCAGCATGGCTGACATCTTCGGCACGCCCGGCGACGACAATCTGCTCGGCACGCCCGACGACGATTTCATCTTCGGCGACGATGGCGACGATACCATCGATGCAGGCGATGGCGACGATGAGGTCAATGGTGGGGACGGTGACGACACGATCTACACCGGCAATGGCGATGACTTCGGCGCTGGCGGCCAAGGAACGGACTTCATTGATCTCGGCGATGGCTTCGATTTCGGGTTTGGAGGCGAAGGCGACGACACGATCTACGGCGGCGCGGGCAACGACAACCTATTCGGTGAAAGCACCGGGGAGACCATCAACGGCATCACCGGAAACGATCAGCTGTTCGGCGGCGACGGCGATGACTTCATGCGCGGCGGTCTCGGTGATGATTACCTAGATGGCGGCACGGGCTCGGATCGAGCCAGCTACTTTGCCATTCCGGGCGGCGTACGTGTCGATCTTCGCATTCAAGGCACGGCCCAGAACACGCTGGCTGGCGGGTTCGACACGCTGATCAACGTTGAGAACGTCGCCGGCTCAGAGTTCGCCGATGTGCTGATTGGCAACAACGTCGCCAACTGGATGTGGAGCCATGGCGGGGCGGACGACATCCGCGGCAACGCCGGCGACGACACGTTCTGGATTCCACAGGCCGATGGCGCAACCGTCAACGGCGGCCAGGGTGTTGATGTGATTTCCTTCCGTGGCCGCGTTGACACTGGCGGTGCCGACACTGGCGGGATCACCTATACAATCGGCAACGGCACAGTGGACACCGGCCGCGGGCTGGTGACGTCGCAGAGTATCGAAGGGGCCGAAGGATCTGAGTACGACGACACCATCTCCGGCAACGGCCAGGACAATTTGCTGTCAGGCTTCACTGGCAATGACACGGTCAATGGCGCCGGCGGCGACGATCTGATCTATGGCGACCACTCAATCCGCGAAGTCGGCGAAAATCCATTGGCGTACGATTACGGCGATCCGAGCTTTGCCTTCGGTAACGATACGCTCAACGGCGGCGGCGGCGATGACGCGATCTACGGCAACGCGGGCGACGACGCACTGAACGGAGGCGCCGGTGAAGACACACTGGTTGGCGGCGCCGGCGCCGACAACATCACCGGCGGCGGCGGCGACGACCAGTTCGTCTACGCGAGCGCGTCGGAATCGAGCAGCACCACGTTCGACACCATCGTCAGCGGCGCGTGGAACAACGGCGATATCTTCGATCTGCCGACCGCCGTCACCAGCTACGCGACGCTCGCCGGCGGCACGCTCGATGCGGCGACCTTCGACGCCGATCTCGGCGCGGCCATGAGCGCGATCCTGTCACCGGGGCGCGCGGTGCTCTACACTCCGAGCGCGGGCTCGTATGCGGGGCAGCGCTTCCTGGTGGTCGATGGCGACGGCGTCAATGGCTACACGGCAGGCGCGGATTTCGTGTTCCTGATGCAGGGAAGTGCGGGATCGTTCACTCATCTCGGCGTGGATGACTTCATCTGAGGCCGAACACGAGGACGGCGCGCGTCGGGGGAAACGCGCGCCGTCAGGCTTGGGGAAGGTGCTCGCCGCGCGGCGCGGGGGGAGGGGATAGCCGCGCGGCGAGCGGAAGCGGGGATTAAGCCGCTTCTGTTTCGTCGTTCGCCGCGTCCACAACCTTCGGCTTGGACTTCGACGAAGTTACGCCGCCAATCTCGATCTTGCGCGGCTTCAGGATCTCCGGAAGCTCACGCACAAGGTCGATCGTCAGCAAGCCGTTCTCCAGCTTGGCGCCGGCGACGCGAACGTGGTCGGCAAGACCGAAGCGGCGCTCAAAACTGCGCTCGGCGATGCCGCGGTGCAGGTAGTTGCGCTGCTCGTTGGGTTTGCGCTGGCCGGTGACGACAAGGGAGTTCTGCTTGAACTCGATCGAAAGGTCGTCCTGGCCGAAGCCAGCTACCGCCAGCTCAATGCGGAAGCTGTCTTCGCCGATCTGTTCAACGTTGAACGGCGGATAGCCAGGCGCAGCGTCCAAACGCGCGGCTTGGTCCATTAGGCTCGCGATGCGGTCGAAGCCGACCAGCGTGCGATAAAGGGGGTTGAGTTCGTTGCTAGCCATCTAAGTGTCCTCTCTTAAGCGACATTCAGGTGCTCCCGGCGGGAGCTGCACTGCCGGCCTTCCGACCCCGCAGGCGGCGGGCTAGCCAGCTGCGCGGCCCCGGTTGGGCGCCGCACAGACGCGAGATGGGGAGCCCGAATGTGCATTCAAGAGCCCCGTTTCCAGCCTGGCGTTTTGACAATCTTAGCCCTTCCGGCTTAGCGCTCCGGCCCATGTTCCTGACCCGCCGATCCGCCGCTCTCGCTCTGGCCATGGGCATGACCGCGTGCGGGCGGGAACGGAGCGTCGCGGAAGCGCCGCCGCAGGGTTCTCTGGCATGGGCGATCGCGGGGCCGTGGCGCATCGACCCCGAACGCGACGAGTGGCGACACCCGCTTCAGACGCTGCTGTTCTGGGGCCTGCAGGGCGACATGACCGTGCTGGAGGTTCTGCCCGGTCTCGGCTGGTACACCGCGATCCTTGCGCCGTATGCGCAGGCCAATGGCGGGCGCTTGATCGTGGCGAGCTTCGACCCGCGCAGCACGTCCGTTGCGCAGCGCGAAGTGCGGGCGGCATGGGAAGCACGGTTCGCGCACAATGAAGTGCTCTTCGGTGACATCGTCCGCACGGCCGTGACGCCAGACGGGGCGCCGCTGGCGCCGCTGAACAGCGTCGACCTCGCGATCCTGTCCAATTCCGTGCACGCGCTGATGGCGGAAGGCATCGCCGAGCGCGTGTTCGCTGGCGTCTTTGCGGCCCTCAAGCCGGGCGGAGCGTTCGGCATCGAACAACATCGAGCGTCATCGACCGGTTTGCAGGACCCGCTCGCAGGGACAGGGTACGTGCAGGAAGCCTACGTCCGCGCGCTGGCGCAGGAGGCGGGTTTTGAATTCGTCGCGGCAAGCGATCTGAACGCCAACGCGCGCGACAGCCGCGATCATCCGTTCGGCGTCTGGACGCTGCCGCCGACATTGCGCACGTCACCGCTCGGCCAGCCCGACGATCTTGGCTTCGATACTGCGCCCTACGAGGCGATCGGCGAAAGCGACCGCATGACGCTCAAATTCCGCAAATCGAGCGGCGGCGGCCCAGCAGCGACGCGGGAGGGCGGCGATTCACGCCCTTGAAGTCCATGAAACGTTAAGCTTGACGCTGCCGTCACTCTTGCGGCGGCGCCCGCGCTGGTGTTCAAGGAGCGCAGGGACGCGAGGTCCGGAGGAGACTGCCATGACGTACGACGAAATCCTGAACCGCTTCTCAAGCTCGGGCGTCACGGTGCCGGGCAAGAAGGTGAAGTTCGACTTCGGCGATGCGGGCAAGATTCATCTCGACGGCGTGGCCAACAAAGTTTCGGCGACTGACGATGCAGCGGACACCACGATCAAAGTGAAGCTCGAAGATTTCGTCGATATGGCGCAAGGCAAACTCGATCCGACCGCCGCGTTCATGCAGGGTAAGCTGCGCGTCGAAGGCGACATGGGCGTGGCCATGCAGCTGCAAAGCGTCATGGCGAAACTCCGGAGCTGAGGCGCGAGAGGCTGATGGCGTTCGTCCGCGTTCCCGGCAACGAGCCGCCTGAGGGCGCGGAAGAGCATTGGCTCGAAGGCCGCGGCGGCGTGAAGGTGCGGGTGCTGACTGCCCCATCCACGCGCGGCCAAGCTCGCGGCTCCGTTATCGTCGCGCCGGGCCGCACTGAGTTCATCGAAAAGTATTTCGAAGTGATCCGCGAGCTGCAGGGTCGTGGCTTCGCGGTGTTCTGCATCGACTGGCGGGGGCAGGGCCTATCCGGCCGCGAAGTTGAGAACTCGCTCAAAGGGCACCTCGCCACTTTCGACGATCCGGTGAACGATCTGTCGACAGCGCTGAAGTTGCTCGCTGATCGTCTGCCGCGCCCGTACATCGGCCTCGCGCATTCGATGGGCGGCGCGATCATGCTGCGTGCGCTGCAGACTCGGCGGATCGAACTCGACGCGGCGGCGTTCTCGGCGCCGATGTGGGGGATTGCTGGCGTCTCGGACGTGGCGAAGAAATACGTGCGCTTCATGGTGTCGCTTGGGGCTGGCGGACAGTTTGCGCCGAACGTCGAAAAAAAATGGAAGCGCGAGAATTTCAAGAAGAACCCGGTCACGCATGACAAAGCGCGCCACGACCGCTGCCAGGGCCTGATCGCGGAAGAGCCGCGTCTGGCGCTGGCGGGACCGACCATCGGCTGGGTGGCGGCGGCTTCGGATGCGACGGAAGCGATCGTTGTGCCCGGTTCGCTCGCGCACCTGCGCATTCCGGTCCTGGTGGCCACAGCCGGCGAAGAGCAGCTGGTCGACAATGCCAGCCACGCGACGGTCGCGGAGCAATTGCCCGACGCACGGCACATCATCATTGAAGGCGCCAAGCACGAAATCCTGATGGAGGTCGATCCGATCCGCGCCCAGTTCTGGGACGCGTTCGATCAATTGGTGGAGCGCGTGGTTCCCGCGCGCGCCTAGGCGGATTGAAGGGGCTGCCCCAAGCGCGTATCTTGGACAGCGATGAGCATTGAGATCACCAACCCGGAGACCGAGCGTGTGGTCCGTGAACTAGCCCGGCGGCTAAACGTCGAGCCAGACGAGGCCGTGCGCCGCGCGAGTGAGGCAGCGCTGGAAGGCGGGTTGGAGGATGAGGAGATCGCCGTCGAGCGTATCGTGGCGGAGGTCAAGAAACTGCCGGTGTCCGACGCGCGGCCGATTGACGAGCTCCTCAATGAGGAAGAACCTCGCTGATGGTCGTCGACACGTCAGCGATAATTGAGATATTCATCGATGGTCCGGACGCGTCGAGGCTGAAGGCCGCCATCAAGCCTGCACGTGGTCATCGCTTCATGTCGGCTGCTACGCTGGTCGAGGCGCATGTTGTCGTGAAACGTCGCTTCGCGACTGCATCGGATCGCTCACGCCAGCTGCTTGACAAGTTGATCAGAAGATATGGGATTGCCATTGAGGCGCTTCAGGAAGCGCATGCGCGGCTAGCCGTCGATGCCTACTATAGGTTCGGGAAGGGTGCCGGCGCTGGTTTGCTGAACTTCGGCGATTGCTTCGCCTATGCCCTCGCCAAACACCGAGACGATAGCTGCTGTTTATCGGCAATGACTTCAGCCGAACAGACGTCAAGGTCGCTAAGCTGTAGGAGGCGCGCATGGCCGGAGAGCTTGTCCTTGTCACCGGCGGTTCGGGCTTCATCGGCGCGCATTGCATCGTTCAATTGCTGCAGCAGGGCTACAAGGTGCGCACAACGGTGCGCTCCGTGTCGCGCGAGCCGGAAGTGCGGGCGATGGTGCGCGAAGGCGGTGTCGAGGCGGGCGACAATCTCACGTTCGCAGCGGCAGATCTGACGAAGGATGAGGGATGGCCCGAGGCGGTCGCCGGTTGCGCCTACGTGCTGCACGTCGCATCCCCGTTTCCCCCGGCGCTTCCCCAGCACGAGGACGAGCTGATCATTCCGGCCCGCGACGGCGCGCTTCGTGTCCTGAAGGCGGCGCGCGATGCGGGCGTGACGCGGGTCGTTCTGACCTCGTCGTTCGCGGCGATTGGATACGGGCAGAAGCCGAAGAACCGGCCCTTCAACGAAGAGGACTGGACCAATCCGAACGGCGATGACGTGCGCGCCTACGTGAAATCGAAAACGATCGCCGAAAGGGCGGCTTGGGATTTCATCGCCAATCAGGGCCGCGCGCTCGAGCTTTCGGTGGTGAATCCGGTCGGCGTGTTCGGACCGGTGTTGGGTCCGGACTACTCCACTTCGATCCTCTTGGTGCAGCGCCTGATGGATGGGGCGATGCCGGGCCTGCCGCGCCTGTACTTCGGCGCTGTCGATGTGCGCGATGTCGCATGGATGCACATCGAGTGCATGACCAATCCCGCCGCGAAGAGCCAGCGTTTCCTCGCCGTTGCTGGCGATTTTCTCTCCATTGCTGACATCGCGCGCATACTGAAGCGCAACCTGGGGCCTGCGGCCAAGCGCGTGCCGACCTTTCAGATTCCGGATTTCGTGGTGCGCCTGGCGGCCAAACGCGATCCCGCGGTGGCGCAGATCATCCCAGAGCTGGGCAAACGCAAGAACGGCGTCAACGAGAAAGCGCGCCGGCTGCTGAACTGGAAGCCACGACCTAACGAGGAGTGCATCGTCGCGACGGCGGAGAGCCTGATCAGGCTGGGCCTGCTGAAGGATTCGCAGAGAAAAGCGGCGTAAGTGTCGAAATCGGCTGGCGGTGCGCGTCACGGAAGCGTGGGTGATTGAGCCCAAGCCAGCTTTGGGAGGCGTACGATGCAATACATGCTGCTGATCTACGGTGAGGAATCTGCCTGGGCGAACCTCACGCCCGATCAACTCTCGGCCGAAATGGGCGCCTACATGGCCTACACGCAGGATTTGCAGAAGGCCGGCGTCTATGTCAGCGGCCACGAATTGCAGCCCGTGCAAACGGCGAAAACGGTGAGCATCACCGCCGGCAAGCAAAAGGTCGTCGACGGGCCGTTTGCCGAAACGAAGGAAACGCTGGGCGGCTACTATTTCATCGAGTGCGAAACGCAGGACGAAGCGCTGGCGTGGGCGGCGAAGTGCCCGGGTGCGCGCAACGGGCGCATAGAGGTCCGCCCGGTCGTCATGCGCTAGAGCATGAGTACGGCGGCGGCAGCCGAACGCGTCGCGCGCGACAGCTACGGGCGCTTGCTTGCCCTGCTCGCCGCGCGCACGCGTGACGTGGCGGCCGCTGAAGACGCGTTGGCGGATGCGTTTGCGGCCGCTCTCTCCGCCTGGCCGCGCGGCGACGTGCCGGACAATCCGGAAGCGTGGCTGTTCGCGGCGGCGAAGCGCAAGCTGATCGATGCGGCGCGGCGCAGGAAGACAGCAAGCGAGGGCGAACAGCAGATCGTCCTGGGCATCGAAGAACTTGAAGCCGAGATGACGGCGCGCGATGCGCCGGACCGCCGCCTCGGCCTCATGTTCGCCTGCGCGCATCCTGCGATCGAGGAGAGCGTGCGCACACCTTTGATGCTGCAGGCGGTGCTGGGCTTCTCCGCGGAGCGGATCGCGGCGGCGTTTCTGGTCGAGCCTGCAGCGATGGGCCAACGTCTAGTGCGCGCGAAGAAGAAGATCCGCGACGCCCTCATCGGTTTCGACGTGCCCGAGCCCGCGGAGTGGAGGGCGCGCATTGCGGCTGTGTTGGATGCAATCTATGCGGCCTACACTGCCGGCTGGAGCGATCCCCTGGGCGCTGATCCCGAACGCCGGGGGCTGGCGGAGGAAGCGATATGGCTCGCACGCGTGCTTGTCTCGCAGCTGCGCGATGAACCGGAGCCATTGGGTTTGCTGTCCCTGATGCTGCATCTGGAAGCCCGCCGCCCGGCGCGGCGCGATGCTGATGGACGGTTCGTGCCGCTGGATGAGCAGGACGTGGGCTTGTGGCGGCGCGAGTTGATTGCCGAAGCGGAAGCCCTGTTGCGCGCGGCGAGCAATGCGAAGCGGCCAGGCAGATATCAGCTCGAAGCGGCGATTCAGTCCGCGCATGCGACGCGCGCGTGGCGCGGCGAGGCGGATTGGGATGCGATCGTGCTGCTGTACCAAGCGCTGTCGGAGCTGAGTGGTTCGCCGGTGGCGAAGCTCAACGCGGCGGCGGCGATCGCCCGGCGCGACGGGCCGCACGCGGGGCTCGCCGCGCTTGGAGAGCTCGACGTGCCCGCGCTCCGCGCGTACCAACCGTACTGGGCGCTCAGCGCTGATCTGCTCGCGCGGGTGGGCCGCGTCAGCGAAGCGCGCGCGGCGTTTGATGAAGCAATGGCGCGCGAGAGCGACGTGGCCGTGATCCGTTTCTTGAGCGACCGCCGCGCCGCGATCTAGTTACAAGTAACGCGTTTCTGCTGGCGGATTCTGCCAATTGTTGTTGAGTCCGTCGGCATAGCGCACTGGCGCCGACGCCAGTTCCTCGGGCGTCGCATCGTCGAGCGTGGCGATAAACACGCCGACAAATGGTCCGCCCATGTAGTCGGCATCGCCGCGCTCGTGCGTGCGCACGCCGCATTTGCCGCAATGATACTTTAGCGTCGCCTGCGGATGCTTTTGATAGGGCGTCGCCACGCTCTCATCGCTCTGCAAACGAAAGGCGGCCGGCTGCACGAACGCCTTCCAGGCGCGCGCCTTCGCACAAAATGTGCAATTGCACTTGCCGGTGCCTTGCGCGAGGTCGATATCCGCCTCGTAGCGGATCGCGCCGCAATGACAGCTGCCGTGATAGGTTTTGAGCGCCATCGTTTCCTCATTCGCGCACGTTCAGGACTGCGAAGGACCTTCTTGTTTGTATTGCAGCCTCACCGAGGGAATGAGGCCAAGTTCGATCTCGATGTGTGAGAAAGCGAATCCAGCGACGCTGATCTGTTTGTGCACGTCGCCCGCTTTCAGCAATGCGCCTAGGATGAGCGAGCCTAACTTGTTGTCGCGCAACGTCCCGCGCGCTCCATCGACATCCTCGGCGCTGCGTGCGGCGTGACGGAAGTGCGGAATGAGTTTTGGCGTTATGCCGAGCTCGATTTCAAATTCGGTCAGCTCGTAACCGGCCGTCTTGATCGCCGGCAACGCTTGCTGAAATGAGGCTACGAGCTCTTGGATTTTTTCCGCGCCGGCCGCCGAGACCTGGTTGATCGTCTCGCTCGCCAGAGCGCTGAAGCTCTTGCCCGGCGCGCCCCTTGCGACGACTGTCTCTTGCGTCGTGACGATGAGGAGGGCCTGCTCGCCGTCTTCGGCAGGTGCGGCGACCTCGAGGCTGTCGGGCGCCGGCGCCTCCGAGGCGGGCGACGCCATCGCGCTCTTGGCCTGTTCGGTCACGGCGGCCGCCGCTTCCTTGGCCTTGTCGACGAAGCTCTTCAGGTCCATGCGGCTCTCCCTGTGTGGCCGAGCTTAGCTCAATGCGGATACGCCGCGGCAAGCTCTTCGCGCGCCGCCGCGAACTCGCGCTGGAAATCCGGATCGGCGTGCAGGCGCGCGATCGCGGCGGCGGCGACGGTGCGGCCGGCTTCGACATCGCTCGGATAATGCACGCCGCAGACGACGCGGCTCCAGGTGAAGTCGCGGCCGCGGTCGATGATGGCGTCGGCGCGCGATGGGACGAGTTCCGCCAGCACGAGAGCCCAGCCCCAGCCGAGCGCCGCGTGGCCGGAGGGATAGGAGAAGCTTGCGCGCAAGCGCTCGTCGTTCCGGATGCAGGGGACGATCGCGCTGTCGCTCAGAAACGGCCTGGCGCGCCGATAGAGGAACTTCACCGGGTCGCCGGCGAAGCCCGCCGCGCGCCCGGCGTGATCGAGCACCGCGAACGTGGCGGGGAAGTTGGCGGCGGTGAAAGTCGCGCCCATCACCGAGTCGAACGCAGCGAAAGGATCGATGGCGTTGTCTTCCAGCGCCTGCGCCCGGCGTTCCGCGCTCCAGGGTCCGCGGACGATGCCCCGCTCAGCCAGCTCAAGCGCGCCGTTGGCGGCGGGCGGCGGCGGGAGAAACACCGTGGCGTCGACCTGGACGGCGGGATTGAGTTCCGCCGTTGTCGGATGCGTCGGCTGCGTGGTCGACGCAGGCGCGATGGCTGGCGCTGGCGCGGGTTCGGTGCTAGCGCACGCAGCGAGTGCGATCGCGCCTGCGAGTGCGAATTTCAGCTTCATGTTCCCACCCGTTTCTGGACTGGCCCAGGCCAGGAGCCATAACACAAACGTCACGAATGAAAACGCGGCCCTCCGTGGCCCGGTGAATAGGTGTGGTTCATAGAGGGAGGCTCTATGGATCGAGTTGGAAAATCCGATTGGGCCTATGGGCGAGGGAGGTCTATCGACGGGCGACAGGAGGACTCCCATGGCCGACGATCTCAAATGCCCGGTCGCGCACGGGCGCGGCAGAACCAATCGCGACTGGTGGCCGGACCAGTTGAATCTTGGCGTGCTGCACGCGAAGTCGCCCTCGGCTGATCCGCTCGGCCCGGCGTTCGACTACGCCAAGGAATTCGACAGCCTCGATCTCGATGCCGTGGTCAGGGATTTGCACGCCCTGATGACGGAGAGCCAAGATTGGTGGCCGGCTGATTACGGTCATTACGGCGGCTTGTTCATTCGCCTCGCATGGCACAGCGCCGGCACGTACCGCATCGCCGACGGCCGTGGCGGGGCTGGCGGCGGCCAACAGCGCTTCGCGCCGCTAAATTCCTGGCCGGACAACGCGAACCTGGATAAGGCGCGCCGGCTCTTGTGGCCGATCAAGCAGAAGTACGGGAACAAGCTGTCTTGGGCCGACCTCTTCGTTCTTGTCGGCAACGTCGCCCTCGAGTCGATGGGCTTCAAGACGTTCGGTTTCGGCGGCGGCCGCGCAGATCAGTGGGAGCCGGAAGAATTGTACTGGGGTCCCGAGGGGACGTGGCTCGGCGACGAACGCTACAGCGGCGAACGCGACCTGCACAATCAGCTTGGCGCGGTGCAGATGGGCCTCATCTACGTCAATCCGGAAGGGCCGAACGGCAAGCCTGATCCGGTCGCGGCAGCGAAAGACATCCGCGAGACCTTCCTTCGCATGGCGATGAATGACGAAGAGACCGTCGCCTTGATCGCCGGCGGCCACAGTTTCGGCAAGACCCACGGCGCCGGTGATCCGTCATTCATCGGCCCCGAGCCGGAAGGCGCGCAGATCGAGGATCAAGGTCTCGGTTGGAGTAGCAAGCACGGCACGGGCATTGGCGCCGACGCCATCACCGGCGGCCCGGAGGTCGTCTGGTCGCAGACGCCGACGAAGTGGAGCAACAACTTCTTCGACAACCTGTTCAAATACGAATGGGAGCTGGAGAAGAGTCCGGCCGGTAAATATCAATGGCGCGCGAAGAACGCCGAAGCAATCGTCCCTGACCCGTTCGATCCGTCGAAGAAACGTGTGCCGACGATGCTGACCACGGATCTCTCGCTCAGGTTGGATCCGGCCTACGAGAAAATCTCGCGCCGCTTCCATGAGAACCCGGATCAGTTCGCCGACGCGTTCGCCCGCGCCTGGTTCAAGCTCACGCACCGCGACATGGGCCCGCTTCAGCGCTATCGCGGCAAGCTCGCGCCGAAAGAGGTGCTGATCTGGCAAGACCCGATCCCGGCGGTGAACCATCCGCTGATCGACGATAAGGACATCGAGGCGCTCAAGGCGAAAATCCTCGCCTCGGGTCTGCCGGTCTCTCAGCTGGTCTCGGCGGCTTGGGCGTCGGCCTCGACGTTCCGCGGCTCCGACAAGCGTGGCGGCGCCAGTGGCGCACGCATTCGCCTCGCGCCGCAGAAGGATTGGGACGTCAACAATCCGGCTCAACTGGAGCAAGTGCTCTCCAAGCTCGAAGCGATCCAAAGGGAGTTCAACGCGCAGGGCGCTGGCGGTAAGAAGGTTTCGCTTGCCGACTTGATCGTGCTCGGCGGCGGCGCCGCGATCGAGAAGGCGGCGAAGGCCGCCGGCGTCGACGTGAAAGTACGCTTCACGCCGGGCCGCATGGACGCCTCGCAGGACCAAACCGATGTTGAATCCTTCAACGCGCTCGAACCGCGTACCGACGGCTTCCGCAACTATCTCAGCGGCAAGCAATTCATGCAGCCTGAGGAAGCGTTGGTGGACAAAGCGCAGTTGCTTACATTGACTGCGCCAGAAATGACGGTGCTGGTCGGCGGCCTGCGCGTCCTCGGCGCCAATGCGGGCGGCGCCAAGCACGGCGTCTTCACCAAACAGCCAGAGACGCTGACCAACGACTTCTTCGTCAACCTGCTCGACATGAGCACGCAATGGCAGCAGTCCGGCGAGAACGTGTACGAGGGCCGCGACCGCAACACCAACGCGCTCAGGTGGACCGGCACCCGCGTCGACTTGATCTTTGGCTCCCATTCGCAACTGCGCGCGATCGCCGAAGTCTACGCTCAGAACGACGCGAAGCAGAAGTTCGTGAGGGACTTCGTCGCCGCGTGGGCCAAGGTAATGGAGCTGGATCGCTTCGATCTGAAGAAGTGAGCAGGCGCGGAACGCGCCAGAACCGAGAAGGCCGCTCCGAAAGGGGGCGGCCTTCTTGCGTCAGGCGTTCGCTGTCACCAGCCAGCACGCCGCGGGCAGCATGACGGCGCCGTCGCGATAATGCGGGGCGAGCGCATCCATGAGGCGGCGCCTTGCTTCGTCGGTGTCGAGCGATTGCTCTGCAATGGCGCGCGCGCATGGACCGATCCGGAGCAGGAAATCGGCGATCTCAGCGAGCGTGCCGCCGCCGCCGAGCGTTAAGCCGCCCTCCCAGCGCGACAGCGCGATGTTGCGCCATCCCGCTTCGCGGAGAATGCGCTCGACCTTTGCTCCGTCAGCGAAAGCGTACGGACCAGGCGCATCGGGATCGGCCGGCGGCAGCGGCGCCTTGAGCATGGCTTCGACTGCCGCGATCGGCGTCGTCGCCCAGCCGTTCTCGGCCATCGAGCGCCAGCACACGAACGCAAGCCGGCCGTCGGCGCGCATAGCGGCCCGGATGTGCGCGAAGGCTTGCGCCGGCGCTTCGAAGAACATCACGCCGAAACGCGAGAACGCGGCATTGAAGCTTTGACCGAAACTGGCGGCGCCGGCGTCTGCCTCCATGAAGTCGACCGCGAGACCCGCCTTGCTGGCCCGCTCTCGTGCGACGCGCAGAAGCTGCGGCGACAGATCGACGCCGACGACAGCGCCGCTTGCCCCAACGCGGCGTGCTATCTCGATACTCGTGGCGCCCGCGCCGCAGCCGATGTCGAGCACGCGCTCGCCCGGCCGAAACGCGCCCACGCCGAGCGCCTCTTCGGCGATCGGCGCAAGCATCGCGTCGATACGCTCGGCGTGCGACGCCCACTCATCGCCGGCTTTGCCGCTCCAGTACTCGCGCTGCGACGGCTGACCCTGCACGCGATGCTCTCCGTTGAGGCTTCGCGTCTCTAGAGCACAGCTTGACGGTTCCAGCCAGACCAGGCGCTCATGCCGCCTGGAGTTTCGTCCTAAGGCTGTGGCTGTGACCCCGCATCGGGCGCGGTGATAGCGCTGGGGGCTGCGGGGGTCTGTTCGGCTACGGTTGCTTGCGCATCGCCGTCGCAGTGCAGATAGCCTTCGAGGATGAGACTGCCGTATCGGTCTTCGGTGTAGGAGCCGCCATAGCCGTTGGGGCCCGGCGCATAGCCGGTGTATCTCACGACCGGAATTTCAGCGCGAAAAATATTCTTTCGAAAATTGGAACCGCCGCACAACTCTGCAGCGCGGCGATCCCAAAATTCGTGCGCCTGTTGCGCGCTGACCGATACGACTCGCACCGTGTAGCTGCCATCGGCGTTGCGCGCTTCGCTGTAGCCGAAGCCGCCATTCTCCCCAATCGGCCCGTAGGCTATGGGCGTTGCACAACCGAGCAACGCCATTGCGCCGATAGCGAGCGCGCCAAAGCGCCCTAGCGCGTCATGAGACATGTTCAGCACCTCTTGGCGGCGACGTTAGCGCGACTGGCGTCTGGATGCGGACCGGATGCTCTCGATCCGCTCGCGGTGTGCGCGCGCAATCCCGATTGTGTTGCCGTAGGTCGAGAACGACGTGACGTTGCCCGCTGACGACACATACGAACCAGCATCCGTGCCGGCGCCGACGCGACGCACCGTTCTGGCCTCAGCCATCGTCTCAAGGGGTTCGTCTTGGCCCGCTAGGTTCGGCGCTATCGGCCGGTTCATGTCGAGCAGCACATAGCGCGCTATGAACGCATGAGCCTGTTCGATCTCCCGGCGCAACATCGCGCCGTCGTCACGTAGCCATTCACGTGTCAAGAAGATCGCAATCTCATCCTTGCTCAGCCGGTCGTCGCGGGCGTTCTCCAATTCCCGCTGCATGGCTTGGTATTCGTTCGACCCTTCTACCGGAAGCGCGCCGTTGGCGTCCCGCGCGCTGTCCTGGATCGAGGCGATCAGCCGTTCGCGCAGTTCCGGCGTCAGCGTCGGCACCGGCAATTGTGTGGAGTAATAGGTGAACGTGTTGCGATAGGCGGGGCCCTCGCGCTCCGCACGGGGCGGCGAACTCGCAAACTGATAGGGCGTCGCGTAGGGCGTTTGCGCGCTTTGATAGGTCGCTTGTGCGATTACGCGCAGCGTACTTGAGTCCTCGGAAAGCGTATAGCGCACCGAGAGCTCGACGGCGTCATCCAGAGCATCGCGCTCCATCAGCCGCTGCGCGCTCTCGACGCCGCTGTACGAAACACCGCTTGCGGTCGCCTCGACTGGTGCATCGGCCGCAACCGCGCTGTCAGTTGCGCTGGCGGGAATGGCATGGGCCTCAGCATCCGTTGCGCTGGCGGCAGCGGTTGCATCAGCCGTAGCGGTCGCAGTTTGCTGGTTCAAATGTTCAATGAGCGACGCGTTGAGCGTCGCAATTGAAACCAGTTCCGCGATCTCGTTCGCGGCTTTCTGAGCGCGGGCCGATGGACCGGCGTTGATGATCGCATCCATCGTCGCCGTCACTAAGACGCCGATCAATCCATAGGCGGCGCCAGCGGAAGCAGTGCTGGTGTAGAACCAGCTTTTTTCCACGCCATTGTTGTTTTCAGACACGACGACGCGCGTCGGTCCCATGGTGTCTATGTGCGCCTGCGTCAAAGGCCGCATGGCAGGATACTGTGGCGCCGACGCACAGCCGGCCAACGCAATCGCTAGGATTGCGCCCGTCATGATTCGCATTGTGAAATTCCCCCACCCGAACATGCGCGTCCCATGCGCGTGCAGATATCTTGCCCGTCGCAGTCGCGCTGTCAATTCATCTGGGGTGACGGCCGCGGAGGTTTTGTCAGAGTCGCTTGCGCCGAAGGGTCTTCCAAACCAAGGGCAGTCCAGCTCCAGCTCGCCAGCCCTGCAGCGCGAGGCGGAGCAGATCGCCGCGTGAATGTCACGATAAGGGGGATAGAACATCCCGCTATCCATGCCGTTTTCGCGCTAGTGCGCTGAAAACAAAGCGCGGCAACAAAATCAATCCGACCGAGTTGCAGCGGCCGTAGAATGCTGCGCATGACCCAAGCCCACTCCATCATCACAGCAAGCCGCGTCGAGGCGTATGTCGCCTCGGCG
>JBQTJK010000113.1:0-18544 GCA_052387215.1 Caulobacteraceae bacterium | reverse complement strand
TGGCCGCCTTGAACCGGATGTTCATGCTGATCGACGAGCCGGAAGCGATCAACGACAAGCCGGGCGCCAAGCCGATCGCGGTGACAGCCGGGCGGATCGAATTCGATAATGTGGGCTTCACCTACGCCGAAACGCCGGCGCTCGAGGGCGTGACATTCGCCGTGGCGCCCGGCGAAACGGTTGCGCTTGTTGGCCCTTCCGGCGCCGGCAAGTCGACGATCTTCAACTTGTTGCCGCGCCTTTATGACGTCACGTCTGGCGCCGTGCGCATTGACGGCCAAGACGTGCGCGACGTCACCGTCGTTTCGCTTCGCAATGCGATCTCCCTGGTGGCGCAGGAAGCCGCCCTCTTCAACGACACCATCCGCGCCAATATCGGTCTGGGACGCGCCGGCGCAACACACGCGGAGATCGAGCAAGCCGCACGCGACGCGGCCGCGCACGATTTCATCCTTGGCCTGCCGCAGGGCTACGACACGATGGCGGGGGAGCGCGGCGGCAATCTTTCCGGCGGCGAACGCCAACGGATCGCGCTTGCGCGGGCGTTCCTGCGCGACGCGCCAATCCTCTTGCTCGACGAGGCCACCAGCGCGCTGGACGCCGCAAGCGAAGCGCAGGTGCAGGAGGCGCTCAAGCGCTTGTCCAAGGGACGCACGGTTCTGGTGATCGCACACCGGCTCGCCACAGTGCGGGACGCGAACCGCATCCTGGCGCTCGAGAACGGCCGCATCGTCGAAGTGGGACGGCACGACGATCTTGTGGCGAAGGGCGGGCTCTACGCACGCCTGTCGCGGCTGCAATTCCAAACCACGGAACAGGCGAGCTAACGCCGCGCACGTCTGGAACAGATGGGTTGCACGCGGGTTAAGCAGCAAAGGGGCGGGACGATCATGAGGAGATCCGCATGCCCCGCCGCATCCATACCGCATTCGTATCCGCCGCAGTGCTGGTCGCGGCCGCTGCCGGCGCCCCGGCCTTCGCTCAAATAATCCAAGACGAGAATTCCCGCGTCGTGACGTACGGCGAACTCGACCTCGACAGCGAGGCCGGCGCAGACGCTCTGATCCGCCGCATCGACAACGCGGCCGACGCCGTCTGCGGACGGCACGACGGGCGCCGCCCAGCTCATCAGGCGGAGGTCGATCGCGCCTGCGCCAACGAAACCGCCGAGGTCGCCGTGAATGATGTGAACCATCCGAACGTGTCGGCGCATTATTATGGCGGTACTGCCGTCATCGAGGACGATATCGCCTATTACGATCCACGCCTCGATCCGGCGTCACCGCAATACGATCCATCCTACGTTCCGCCAAAGAAGACAGGTTGAACGGCCTGAGACGCGGCGGCGGCATCAGCAGCCGTCGTTGTCATTCGCGGCGGAGGATTTTGTCGACCAGAATGTTGGCCCACCACTCGCCCATGAACGCTCCCTTGACAACTTCAGGGTCATAGTCCTCGCCGACCCATTGCAAGAACGATTTTCCGCTCTCGCTCGTCTCGGCGAGGTAAGTGCTGAAAAAGAAGTCGATCATACCGGTCTTGCCCTGCCTCACGTGCAGGTATTTGAGCGAAAGCTGTTCCATGGCCTCGGCGATCGGCTGACCCATCTTGAAGTGCTTGTAAAGCACCGCCGCCACGCCTGCGCGGTCCGCCCCTGATTTGCAGTGCATCAGCGCCGGATACTGGATGGTTTCGAAGATCTGCTTGGTGCGGTGAATGTGTTCCCTGCTCGGCGGCTCGCGGGAGCGCAGCCGCAGATCGATGAGCGCGATGCCGTGGGCTTCGCAGGCTTCCTTCTCAAGCTGGTAGTAGCCCGTATCGGACTTGCCGCGGAAGTTGAGGATCGTCTTGAAGCCAATGTCGGCGTAGCGCGCGATGTGCTGCGGCGACGGCTGGTTCGAGCGCGCCATGACGCCTGGTTCGATCCAATGGAAGTTCTGATAGATAGCGCGCAGGAACCCGTGATCCGTCCACACCAGGTCGCGCTCAGCCGCCCGGCGCCCTTCGGGCGTCGAGAGGTCGAAGGTCGGGAATTTGACCGGGGTGGCCATTTGAGTTCTGTACAGCGCTCGCTTGGTCTTCTGGCGCAGGAGGGCGGCTGCCCCCTATAAGGGGGTCGTCCGCGGTTCGGAAGCGGGCGGTCCAGCAGGCGCGCGCGTGAAGTCTTTACTCGGCAATTCCGTCTTCCAGTTTCTGCTTGGGCGCCTCATCGGCGGCTATATGTTGTTCGTGGGCCTCACCACGCGCTGGACCAAAGTCAACCGCGCCGCCATCGAGCCGTTTTGGGAGCCCGGCGGAGGCAAGCTAGTGGCCTGCATCTGGCATGGTCGGTTTTCGCTCATTCACAAAATGTGGTCGTTCGGACCCGCCGCTCCAGAGCCCAAGATGCTGATCTCGCACTCGCGCGAAGGCGGCATTGTGGCGCACACCTCCCGCACCGTAGGCGCTGAAGTCATCCGCGGTTCCGAGGCAAAGAAGGGCAAGTCCAAAGGCGGCGTCGAGGCGATGCGGGCGATGGCGCGTCACATCGAGGAAGGCGGCGTGATCGGCATGACGCCCGACGGCCCGCGTGGCCCGCGCATGCGGGCCAAGCGCGGTCCGGTCCAGCTGGCAAAGCTCGCTGGCGCGCCACTCATGGCGGTGACCTGGGCAACCTCGAACCGGATTGTGTTCAAGAACAGCTGGGATCAATTCGTGCTGCCGCTTCCCTTCGGGAAGGGCGCGCTGATCTGGAGCGATCCGATCGCGCCTCCAGCCACGGATGCAAGCGAAGCTGAAGTCGAAGCCGTGCGACTGAAGCTCGAAACCGAGATGAATCGCATCGCCGCCGAGGCCGACCGTATCGCCGGGATCACGCCGATCCAGCCTGCGCCGTCGCGTAGCGAACTAATGATGGACGCCGTGGAACCGGCGGCGACCACTTCGTGAGCTTTTCGCCCGTCCTTGCACTCTATCGCGGCGTCAGCTGGATCGCCGGGGCGGGCGCGGGCGCCTGGCTGTTCGAGCGGGCGCGCGAAGGCAAGGAGGATCCAGCGCGCGTGTCTGAGCGCTTCGGTCACTACACGCAGGCGCGGCCCGGCGGCGTTCTCATCTGGCTGCATGCGGCAAGCGTTGGCGAAAGCGGCGTCGCTCTCGCGATGATCGAAGCGCTGGCGGCTCGCGATCCATCGCTCTCATTTCTGCTCAGCACCGGGACGCGCACGTCGGCGGAGCTGGCCGCGCGCAGGCTGCCCGCACGCACGACTCATATCTACGCAGTGCTCGACCGGCTCGATTGCGTGCGCCGCTTCCTCGATCATTGGCGTCCTGATCTTGGCGTCTTTCTCGAGAGCGAGTTGTGGCCAAATTTGATCCTGGAATCGCAGGCGCGCGGAATCAAGCTTGCGCTCGTCAACGCTCGGATGAGCCCGGGTTCCTTGCGGCGGTGGACGCAATGGAACGCGGCGGGACGGCGCTTATTGGGCGCTTTTGCCTATGTTTCCGCAGCGGATGCTCGCACGGCCAAGGTGTTGAGCGAGTTGCGCGGATCCCCTGTGCCGGCGGCAGGCAACTTGAAGCTTGCCGCCCCGGCTCCGCGCGTCGACGCGATGGCCGCGACGGCGCTTGCGGGCGAACTGGGCAAGCGACCGCTATGGCTCGCCGCCTCGACCCATCCGGGCGAAGACGAGATCGTTCTCGACGCGCACGCGCTGATCCGCGCCGAAGTGCCGGACGCGCTCTTGATCATTGCGCCACGCCATCCCGGACGCGGCGATGACATCGCAGCGCTCGCGGGCGCCATGCCGCGGCGCTCGCGCGGCGACTCGATCGGCGGTGCTGCGGTCTATCTCGCCGATACGCTGGGCGAACTCGGCACGCTTTATGATCTCGCCCCGGTAGCGCTGGTGGCTGGCAGCCTGTTGCCAGAATTCAAAGGGCACAATCCGATCGAACCGGCCAAGCTCGGCGCGGCCATTGTAACCGGCCCTTATGTCGAGAGCTTCGATGATGTGTTCGATGCCCTGTTTGCAGCCGGCGGCGCTGTGCGCGTGCAGGACGCGCCCACACTCGCAGCGACGGTCACATCGTTGTGGGCCAACGAGGCCGCGCGCACGAAGCAACTAGAGGCTGCGCGCGGGGTGGCGATGCAGGGCGCCGATGCGTTCACGGAGACGGTCAATCAGCTTGCGGCGCTGGCGCCGGCGCGGGCGGAGAGCATCCGTGCGCCCGCCTGAGTTCTGGAGCGCAAATCCGCGGGGCCGCGACGCGGCCTGGACGCTGCGTTTTCTGCTTGCGCCGGTGTCTTGGGCCTACGCTGCCGCCGTTGAGCACCGGATTCGCACGACAATTTCGCGCCACGTACCGGCGCCGGTGGTGTGCATTGGCAATCTCACCCTTGGCGGCGCCGGCAAGACGCCAATCGCACGCGCCGTGCGCGCCAAGCTCGGGCCGCATGCGCACACGCTGTCGCGTGGCTATGGGGGCCGCGCGATCGGACCCCTCAGGGTGACGCCGGACATGAACGCGCGCGAGGTCGGTGACGAACCGCTGCTGCACGCGCGCGACGGCGCCGCCTGGATATCCCGCGATCGCTTCGCCGGAGCGATGGCTGCGGTGCAAGCCGGCGCGCATGCTGTCGTGATGGATGACGGGTTTCAGAATCCATCGCTGGCGAAGGATCTGTCCATCATCG
Organism: Caulobacteraceae bacterium; assembly: GCA_052387215.1. Lineage (GTDB taxonomy): Bacteria > Pseudomonadota > Alphaproteobacteria > Caulobacterales > Aquidulcibacteraceae > Vitreimonas. Next base: position 13,872 of record JBQTJK010000113.1, on the reverse strand, counting down.
CCGTTGACCCAGCCTACGGCGTGGGCAACGGCCAAGTGTTTCCGGCAGGACCGCTGCGCGAGCGGCTGGCGTCCGGCCTTGCCCGCGCAGACGCGATCGTGATGCTGGGCGAATTGACCCAGGACGGCTCTTGGCTCGACGATTTTGCCAAGCCGGTGCTGTTTGCGAAATTGACACCGTCGGCGCTGGCGCCAGCTGGCAAGCTGTTGGCGTTCGCGGGCCTGGCACGGCCGGAGAAGTTCTTCGACACGCTCGAAGCAGCGGGCGCGGACGTTGATGAAGCGGTGCCGTTCGGCGATCACCATCCCTACAGTGAGGATGATCTGCGCCTGTTGGCGCAAATGGCGCAGGAACGTGGCGCGCAATTGGTCACGACCGAAAAGGACGCAGCGCGCCTTTCGCCCGAATGGCGAGCGCGCGTCACCGTGCTGCCAGTAGTGGCGCGCTTCGATGACGACAGCGCGTTGGACGCCTTGCTCGCCCCGATCGTATCGCGGATGACAGCGGCGCATGCCGAAGCCTAAGCCGCTCAATCTCGGATTTCGCCTCGAAGCCTTGGCGTGGAACGCTTACACCGGGACGCTGAGCGCGCTTGGGCTCGATCGTGCGTCGCGATGGGGCGGCGCCATCGTGCCCGTGGTCGCCCCCATCAACAGCGCGTGGAAGACCGCGATCCGCAACATCCGCATGGCGTTTCCGAACGAAAGCCATGCGTGGCATCGGGAAGTGCGGCGCGAGTCGTTCGTGGAACTCGGCCGCATGTCGGGCGAATTTCCGCATATGGGCAAGTTTCTAGACAAATATCGCAGCGGCGACGTCGTGTTCGAGGGACGCGAGATCGTGGAGGCGACGCTCGGCAAAGGAGCCGTGTTCATCGGCGGACACTTCAGCAATTGGGAAATCACCTCGCTCTGCCTGGCGCAAACCGATCCAGGCTCCCACTTCACCTATCGCCCAGCCAACAATCCGGTGATCGACCAATACATCGTCGAGACCCGCGCCGCGTTCGGGCTCAAGCTGCAGGCGGCGAAGGGCAAGGAGGGCGGCATGGGACTGCTGCGGTCGCTGAAGCGCGGCCGCAGCGTCGCGCTGATGAACGATCAGAAGTACAATGCCGGCCTCGCCGTACCGTTGTTCGGCTATGACTGTATGACAGCGGATGGGCCGACGCGGCTGGCGCTCAAGTTTGGCGTGCCGCTCATACCCATCACTGGGCGGCGGGTCGAAGGCACCAGGTTTATCGCCACCGCCTATCCTGCGATCCCGCTCGACTACGGCAAGCCGGATGACGAGCAGTCGGTGCTCGATGGCGTCAAACGCGTGAACGCGTTCATGGAGACGCGTATCCGTGAGGCGCCAGGGCAATGGTTCTGGTCGCACCGGCGCTGGCCCAAGAGCGCCTGGGTCGAGGCAGGGGTGATGTGAGATTGGGCAGTTGGCAGTTGGCAGTTGGCAGTAGGAAGTAGGCAATGGCCAGCGAGTTGCGCCACCTGCTACTGCCTATTGCCTACTGCCTCACATCGCACCGGGGTTTCGCGGAACCTGCCGCGCGACTACAACGCCGCTGGGAGGATGGATCATGTGGCGCGTGCTGATTGCGGCCTCACTTGTGGCGGGCTGCGCGACGATGGAGCGTGTCGAGGACAGCCTTGGCCTGAGCGACCGCCCGCCGGCGCCAGACAATGCGCTTGCGGCAATCATGGCGGCCGAGCCGCGTTCGTGTCCGCCGGGCCGCACACTTGAGGGCGCCAATCACGAAGCGTTCGGGCCGCAGCACGGCGTCACGGCGGAGGACATCGCGGTGACGCCGCTCGCCAGCGATCCGTCGCGCGCCGTGAGGCTGCGGCGGCTCGTCATCGAGCCGGGCGGCGTGGTCGCCTGGCATACGCATCAGGCGCTGCAAGGCATGGCGTTGATCGTCTCTGGCGAAGCCACCGAGATCCGCAACAATTGCATGGACATGATCCGCTATCGCGCCGGCGACGTGGCGATCGAGGACGCACGAACCGCGCACGGCTGGCGCAATGACGGAAACACACAGACCGTCATCATCACCGCGCACGTGGTGGCGCGGAACTAGAACTTGTTGCAATCAGTTCCAGTCACCTGACCCCCTCCTTGCCTCCCCCTTTCATGGGGAGGAATTGGGAAGCGCGATCATGCTCCTCCCCCTGCAAGGCCTGAATTGTGGTGCCGGAGCCAGTCGACGCCCCCGCCCATGTCGGCGGTCGCCTACTCGATGCCGCTGACCGAGCCGCCCTTGAAGGCGGTGAAGACGGACCCATTCCAGATCACGTCCAGCGTTTCGCCCCGGCATTGCCCTGGATGACGATGGTGTCCGTCCCGTTCCCGCCGGCGATGGCGTCGACGCCGTCGCCGAAATTGTAAGCGATCGGACGGCTTACCTTCTCTGCCGAGCGATAGACTCCGCCGTTTAGTCAGCTGTGGCCACCAGCAACTCACGCCGCGCTTGCGCCAGGCCGTCGATGGCGATGCTGGGATCGAGCTGGACGGCGTTGCGCCATTTCATGCGCCAGCACAGATGCGGGCCGGTGGCGCGGCCGCTCGCGCCGACGGCGCCGATCACCTGCCCCTGCTCGACCGTATCGCCCGCGCGCACGTCGAGCCGGCTCATGTGCAAATACATGGTGGTGAGGCCCTGGCCGTGATCGATGAAAACGAGCCCGCCTTCGAAGTGCATGTCGGGATTGGCCAGCGTGACGATGCCGGCGGCGGGGGCGCGGACTGGCGTGCCGATGGGCGCGGCGATGTCGTAACCGAAGTGCGGCGACCTCGGCTCGCCATTAAGGACGCGTTGATTGCCCCATGTGCCGGTGACCACCCCGCCTTCGATGGGGCGAATGAAACCGTCGAGGAAGCCTTCGATGTCGGCGAGGCTGGCGAAGGCCGCCTGCTTCAGCGCCGTTTCTCGTTCGATGCGCGCCAGCACTTCCGGCTCGGTAGGAGTGACCGTTTGCGGCGGCAGGCCGTCGATGCGCTGGATGTCGAATGTGCGCGGCGCGATGTCGTAACTTTGCACACTGCTATCAGCGCCGAGCCGCGCCTGCACTTGGGCGCGGCCCCCGTGATCGCGGTCGAAGCCGATGACGGCCCAGCCCTCGGCATCGGCGCCGCCGCGTTCGGCGCCGTCGACGAAGATCGCCGCGCCCGGCACCGTGCGGCATAGCGCGATGCCGCCCTGCGTGAAGGCGCCGGCGCAGGTGAGCGACATGAGCGCAGGCGGTGGTGGAACGTTCGCCTCGTCCACGACAGGCGCGGGCGGCGTCGTCTCAGGCTGCGCCGGAGCTTCCGCTGCTGCGCAAGCCATGAGCAGGAAGAGTGCGGCGCCCGCGAATGCTCTCACTATTGCTTCTCCGCGATGAGTTCTTTCCAGCGCCGCGTTGCCTCCTCGGGACCGCGATAGGCTTCCTGCAGATCGACGTTCCAGTAACGGAGCTGATCGAGGGGAATGCGCTCGCCAGTTATTGCGCAGCGGACGAAGAGGCCTTGGCGCAAAATGGTAATTTCGTTGTCGCCATAATGGACCTTGGCTTCAGGGCCGCCGGGATCATGCTTGTTCATGACTGAGTCTTTTAGCCCCAGCGGCCGGTCCCACCAAGCGGCTTAGCCCGTGGGAAACAGGCGATGCGCGGCAGGCGACGGCGATTTCGGCTCTTGCAGACTCAGCAGCGGCAGCGATCTTCGTTGCCCTTGACCGCTCCCGCGCAATCGACCACCGCGCAGCCGCGTCGGCAGGACTGGCGACTTTTCATTCCCAAGTCCGTCACGGTCATCGCGCAGGAGGGATATTCGTGGGCGAAGCTGCGCGCCGACGCGATCGCGGGACTGACCGTCGCCATCGTCGCTGTTCCGTTGGCGATGGCGATCGCGATCGCCTCCGGCGTGACGCCGGCGCAAGGGCTGATCACGGCGGCGGTTGCCGCCTTCTTTCGTTCGACTAGCTCAGAACAGCGAGCCCTGGCCGCCGCCTGGCTTGGGCTTAGGTTTTGGTTTTTCCGGCTCAGCGGCGGCGGGGGCGCGACCGGGATCGATGACCGCGCGCTGCTTGTCGTCGGCGAAGGTGAGTTCGATCTCGTCGCCGGGCGATAGATCTTTGGCGGCGCGGACGAGGCTGCCGTCTTCGCGGTGGACCATGACGAAGCCGCGCGCGAGCACGCTCTTGTGCGACAGTGATTCAAGCATGCGCGCGGCGCCGTCGAGTTGCTTTCGGTGCGCGTCGAGCGAGCGGTTAATTGCGGGTTTCAGGCGCGCAGCTGCGCGCGAAAGGAGCTCACGGCGGCGGACGATGTCTTGGGCGAGCGCCTCAGGGCGCAGACGCGCGGCAACGCGATCGAGCTTCGACTGAGCGACGCGGGTATTGGCGACGAGGGCGGCAGTGAGGCGTTCGGCGGCGCGGTCGTAACGTTGTTGCGGAACTTGGAAGAGCGTTTCGAGGCGCGGCAGCTTGGCGGCGGCGGCGCGCAGCTCCGTGCGGCGCCGTTCAAGGCCGCGGACGAGGCCGTTCTTGAGGCGGCCTTCTGCACTGGTCACGCGCTCGATCAATTCTGCGCGGACGGGCACGGCCTTCTCTGCAGCCGCCGTGGGCGTAGGCGCGCGATGGTCCGAGGCGTAGTCGATGAGCGTGGTATCGGTTTCGTGGCCCACGGCGCTGATGAGCGGGATCGAGCTTTCGGCGGTGGCGCGGACAACGATCTCTTCGTTGAAGGCCCAAAGGTCTTCGATCGAGCCGCCGCCGCGGGCGACAATGAGCACGTCGGGGCGGTCGGCGCCCTGCAGTGCGTTGAAGCCCTTGATGGCGCGCGCGACTTGGGCCGCGGCTTCGGGACCCTGCACGAGCACTGGCCATAGAATGACGCGGCGCGGGAAGCGCTCGCCCAGGCGATGCAGGATGTCGCGAATGACCGCGCCGGTTGGCGATGTGACGACGCCGATGGTGCGCGGCAGATAGGGGATCGGCTTCTTGCGCTCGCGCGCGAACAGCCCCTCGGCTTGCAGCTTCGCTTTCAGCTTTTCGAGCTGCGCCAACAGCGCGCCGACACCCGCAGGCGCCATACGTTCGCAGATGAGCTGGTATTGCGAACGATTGGGGAAGGTGGAGAGCCGACCTTCGGCGACGACTTCGAGGCCCTCTTCCGGCTTGAAGTTCAGCATCTGCACGTTCGAGCGCCACATCACGGTGGAGATGCAGGCGTCTGCGTCCTTGAGATCCACGTAGAGATGCCCGGACTTGGCGATCATCACGCGGCCAAGCTCGCCGCGCACGCGGACGCGGTCGAAATTGGTCTCCATTGTGCGCCTTACCGCCTGCGCGAGTTCGCTGACGGTGAGTTCGGGCAGATTGGACTGGGCGGCAGCGGCCGCGGCGTCTGACATCAGTTTCATATAAGGCGACTCGCGCGCGCCTGCTTGGGATGGTTAATAGCCCCGGGGGCTTGGGGGAGCCCGGGGGATCATCGCATGGCGTTTGACGCCAACGACCTGTCGCCGCACGAGCACTTCGTGGTGGAGCGCACAAACGCTGGAGAAATCGCCGATTTCACCGCGATGGCTGGGCCCGGCGGGGCGAAGCCGTCGGTGCGCGCTGGGTTTCTGCGCAAACTGATGCTGGGGATCGATCCGAGCTGGACTATCCGGACGCCGGGCGTGCGGCTGCGCGGGGCGCGGATCGAGGGCGCCTTGGACCTTACCGATTGTTCAGGCGCGGGCGGCGGGGGGTTGCCGGCTCTGGCGCTGACGGAATGCGAGATTCCCGAGGCCGTCGATCTCAGCCACGCGCGGCTAGCACGCGCATCATTCGCCGGCTGCCGGATGGCGCGCCTCGTCGCTGTGGAAGCCGAGATCGATGGCGAACTCAACCTTTGCGGGGTGGCGCCATTCGAAGCGGCGGGGACGCTGACGGCGAAGCTTCGAGGCGTGCGCGTGGATGGAGACTTGCTGGCGCGCGGGGCGAAATTCGCCCGCGCAGTCGACAGCGACGACGACGCGCTGATGCTGCAAGGCGCGGAGATCGCCGGTAATCTGTTGCTGGACGGCGGGTTCGAAGCCTTCGGCTGTGTGTGGATGCAGAACGCCAAGATCGACGGCGGCTTGTCATGCGAAAGCGCGATACTACTCAACCGCAGCGAAGACACGTGCGGCCAGGCGCTCAATGCCGACGGCGCACGGATCGATATGGTGCTGATGCGCAAGGTGAAGACCGAGGGCGAGGTGCGCTTCTGCGGCGCACGGATCGAGCGCGACTTCGATGTCAGCGAGGGCGCTTCGTTGCGGAACGAAATGGGCGCGGCGCTGATGCTCTCCAACGCCGAGGTCGGCGGGCAAGTGTTCGCCGACGGCGCGAAGATCGCCGGGATGCTGTGGCTGCAGAACACTTCCATCGCGCGCAATCTGGATTTGCGCGGGGCGGAGATCGTGCATCGCACCTCGCTGCGCGGCGACGCCTATGGGCGCGCAGTGGACGCGACGAGCGCAAGCGTCGGCGGCGCGGCGTTGCTGCACGGCGCGAATATTAAAGGCGAGCTGTTCCTGGCGGACGTAAGGATCGACGGTTATCTCGCTTTCGGCGGCGGGCGCTATATCAACGGGGGCGGCTGGGCGATACGCGCGCCGAATGCGCGGGTCGGCGGCAATCTGACGTTCAAGCTGGCGGAAAACGGCTTTGCGCCGCATGGGCAGAAGACGGTGATCGAGGGCGGCGTCAAATTCGATCGCGCTCGGATCGATGGATCTTTCGCGTGGTCTGGCTTGGAGCTGCGCGGGCCGGGACCGCACGGCGCCAAGGGCGCGGTGTTTTCATTCGCAGATGCGCAGATCGTGGGGCCGGTGCAGGCGCGGGCGCTGACGACGCAGCAGAATGCGTTCATCGATGCGGCGGGTGCGATGTGCGCGGCGCTGGACGATGATGTGAAAACCGGCTGGGGCGCCGAGGCGGCGCGGCTCGGGCTCGACGGCTTCAACTACGCGCGCATCGACAGCGACGGCGAACGCTGGCGGACGCGGCTTGGCTGGCTGAAGCGTTCACGCCGCGATGGCGAAAGGTTTTCGCCGCAGCCGTTCACGCATGCCGCGCACGTTTATGCGCGGATGGGCCGGCGCGAGGACGCCCGGCGCGTACTGTTGGCGCAGCACGATTTGCGCACGCTCGCAGGCGCCGCCGGGCCATTCACGTGGCTGTTGTCTTCGCTGTTCGGCGCGATCGCGGGCTATGGGCTTGCGCCGATCCGGATTGCACGGGCGCTTCTGCTGTTTCTCGCTATTGGCGTCGCCGGAGTGCTCGCGATGAATGCGCAGGGCGCGCTGGTGACGCCGGATGGCCGCGCCTGCAACGGCGCCGTGGAGCCCGCGCTCTACGCCGTCGACGTCGCGCTGCCGGTTATCGACCTGGGACAAGAAAGCCGTTGCACACCCGGACGCACCGCGCGCGCCGAGCTGCCGCAAGGCATCGCCGTGTCGCAAACGAGCGATTGGCGCTTGTTCGAGGGCGTCGCCGTGTGGCGTTGGGCGCAGGCCCTTTACGCTGTGCTCGGCGCCATCCTGACGGCGCTGGCAATCGTGACCTTCTCGGGCATCATGAAGCCCAAGGACGAGTGATCCTGCCGCTCAAGTAGCTGGGGATGAACAGCGTCTACTGGTAGCCGAGCGCCTTCAGGACATAGTCAGCCACAAGGATCAGAGCAGCGGCGAGAAAGCCGCCGAGCAACGCGAGCGAGAACCACAGGTCCGAGAGGCTTCGCATTCTAATCGCCTTTCCGGAGACCAGCGTGCCGTCCGGCAACCGGCCGAATTCCCGCTTCGCCAAACCCCTCGTGAAGGTCGTGATCGCGTTGAACAACAGGAGCAACGCCATGACGAGAATACCCGCGCCGCGCGGCAGGCCTGGAATGAAAGAAACCGCCGCACCGATCGCGAAGGTCAAGAGCGTGACGAACGCCATCGGAAGGAAGGATTGCTGTCCCATGGCCAGCAAGCCGCGGATGACGGTCGGCCCGGCGAGCGGGGCCGCAACTATCAGGCCCTGAGCCCACCAAGGACCATCAAGCGGCGCAAGGCCCGCAAGAAAAGCGCCGATGAATGCACCAATGCTTCCCGGCAACCAGCGGGCGATCGCCGCAGCTTGTGCGCCGAAGCGCCACATGTTTCGCGCATCCGCAGTCTCATGCAGCATCATCAGAACGAACAATGGCCGCCAATGCGCGTGCAACTCGACCGGCACGGTGAACATCCAGGCGATCAGCTGATGCAGCAGCGGCTCAATGTAGGCGCTCAAATAGGCGAGCATGCGATTGTAGGCGTCTACGATCTCTTGCAGCGCCTCGATCAGACGATGTTCCAGAAACACCATCTGGAAAATCGACAGCAAGGAAGGCGCCCCGAGCGCGAACGCGAACAAGCCCCAAAACCACCCAAGCTCCTTGAGCGCTGCCCCGAGTGTCACCGGCTCGGCGAGCAGTGCTTCAACCCGCCGCATCTTCGCCTCCGCAATGCGTCAACCTAGCATCCGGCCGAGACCATGACCATCGGCAGGATCGATCCCAGAGAGGGCTTTCACCGGCGTTGTTCAAGCAGGTTGCCGCGGCTTGCCGGGGTGGCGCCGGCGGTGCATGCTAGATCATGCTGCGCCTCGACCACGTCGTGCTGCCGGTCTGGGACGTCGAGAAGAGCATCGCGTTCTATCGCGACCTGCTCGGCCTGAAGCTGGTCGAGTCCTACGATGGCGACGACTGGGGCGGCTATCCGTGGCTGATGTTGCTGTTCGCGCTGCCGGACAAACGCGAAATCGTGCTGGTGCACTTCGCCGGCGCGAAGAAGCCGCCGGCCGACAAGCTACCCAAGGATGGCCGCCACCTGGCGATGGCGGAGACGACGTCGCTCGATCCCTGGCGGAAGAAATTACGCGAGGCGAAGATCGAGTTCTGGGAGGAAGATCATGGCGAGGGCCAGCAGTCGCTCTACTTTCCCGATCCGAACGGCATCATGCTCGAGATCACCTCGCCGCCGACATCGCCGGAGCTGGTGCACAATGAGCGCGCGGTGATCCGCGCGTTGAAGTGGCTGAAGGAGCAGACGTGAGTGACGGCGTGCGCATCCTGGGCATAGCGGGCAGCTTGCGTAAGGGATCCCTGAACCGGGCGCTGCTGCGGGCGGCAGTGAAGCTGGCGCCTGAGGACATGACGATCGAGACGTTCGATCTCGCGAGCGTGCCTGTCTACAACGGGGATGTCGAAGCGGCCGGCGATCCGGAAGGCGTGGCCGCGCTCAAGAACGCTATCCGCGCAGCAGACGCCGTGCTGTTCGTGACGCCGGAATACAATCACGGCGTCCCGGGCGTGATGAAGAATGCGGTCGACTGGGCCTCGCGCCCTGCACGCGACTCAGCGCTCAATGGCAAGCCGGTTGGGATCATTGGCGCTTCGCCTGGGCAGACAGGTTCGGCGCGCGGTCAAAGCCAATTGCGTCAGGCGTTTGAGTTTACGAACTCCTTCTGCATGCCGCAGCCGGAGGTGTTGGTGTTCCGGGCGCATGAGAAATTCGATACGCACGGCGAGCTGACCGATGAGCAGACGGCCGCGTTCCTTGGCCAGTATCTCGCGGGGCTCAAGGCCTGGACGTTGCGACTCCGACCGAATTGAAATCCGCCCGTGTAATGGGCGGGCGAGATCGCTATATTCGCATCGCAAGGAGACACCCGGTGCAGCGGAGGCTCGCCGCCGTTTTGTCGGCGGACATCGCAGGCTTCGGCGCGCTGGTGGAGCGCGACGAGGCGGGCACGCTGACGCGTCTGCGCTCGGTCCTCGCCGAGGTGTTCGAGCCGCGCGTCGCCGCCCAAAGCGGGCGTATCGTCAAGCTGATGGGCGACGGGGCGCTGGTGGAATTCGCCAGCGTCGTCGCGGCCGTGCACTGCGCGATGGAAGTCCAAGCGGCGATGGCCGAGCGCAACGCGGCGCTGCCTGAGGACGAGCGCGTCCAGTATCGCATCGGCGTGAATGCCGGCGACGTCATCATCGAGGGCGACGATATCTTCGGCGAAGGCGTGAATGTCGCCGCGCGCATCCAGACCGTTGCACAGCCAGGCGGCGTCGCGATCTCGCGCGCTGTGCGTGACCAAATCGCTGGCCGCGTCGACGCGGCGTTCGAGGATCTGGGCGAACACCGGGTCAAGGACGTCGAGAAACCGGTTCATATTTTCGCAGCCGTCGCCGCCGCGAGCCCGGTCGGGGAACGCGCCTTAGCGCCAGGCGAACGCCTCTCTGTGTGCGTGCTTCCCTTCGTGAACATGAGCGGCGATCCCGAACAGGACTATTTCAGCGACGGCGTCAGCGAAGACATCATAACCGATTTGAGCAAGGTCTCCTCGCTAGGCGTGATCTCGCGCAACACCGCCTTCACCTACAAAGGCAAGTCGATGCCGGTGTCGGCCATCGCCCGGCAGCTGAAAGTGACGCACGTGCTGGAAGGCAGCGTGCGGAAATCCGGCGATCGCGTTCGTATCACCGCGCAGCTCATCGAGGGCGCGAGCGACAACCACGTTTGGGCCGAGCGCTATGACCGCGACTTGAAGGACATCTTTGCGCTTCAGGACGAGATCGCCCAGTCGATTGTCGCCGCGCTCAAGCTCAAGCTAGCGCCTGCTGAGAAGAAGGCGATCGAACAGCGCTCGACCAGCAATCCTGAAGCCTATAAAATTTACCTGATGGCGCGACAGTTCGACCTGCTGGCGAACGCACGTCATCGCCAATTGATCGTCAGTCTCTGCAAGCGGGCGGTGGAGGTCGATCCGAACTACGCGCGCGCCTGGGCGCTGATGGCGATCGCGCAAAGCAATGTCGCGCTGTTCGTCAGCAATGACGAGGACGGATGGGAGGCGGCCGAGCGCGCGCTTTCACTCGATCCGAACCTTGCCGAGGGGCATTCCGCCAAAGGCCGCATCCTAGGCGACCAGGGCCGGCTGGAGGAAGCTCTGGCCTTCCATCAGGTAGCGCTGCGACTCGACCCCGACTCCTATCTGGTGAACTGTGCCGCGGGCCGCTGCCTGGTCGCCATGCGCCGCTACGCCGACGCGGTGACCTGTCTCGAAAAAGCGACACATTTGGCCGAGGACGACGTTTGGGCTGCTGGCATGCTGCTCCAGTGCTACGAGGCCCTCAAGTCGCCGCTGCAAACCGCAGCTGCGCGACACACGCTGGCGCGTGCTGAGAAGCTCATGGCTGCAGAACCAGATCACGGCTTGGGCCTGAGCTTCGGCATCAGCGCCCTTGTGGTTTTGGACGAACTCGAGCGGGCCAAGGAGTGGACGCACCGTGCCCTCCTGGTCGCGCCAGACAATCTCAACATGGCCTACAATATCGGCTGCGCGTTAATCCGCGCCGGCGAGGTCGAGTGGGCGCTAGACCTCATCGAAACCACCGTGAAGGCGACGCTACGGGGAAACCTGAATTGGATCGCCACCGACAATGATCTCGACCCGGTGCGCGATCATCCGCGCTACAAAGCGATGATGGCTGAAGCGCACGCTCGCCTAGCAGCCCGCCCTACAGATCCGAATTGAGCGGCGGCTTCCATTCGCGCGCCCATCTTTCGGCCATCGTGTCCGCGACGCGCAGACTGTTGACGATGAACGTAAGCGCATAGCTCCGGGGCCCTTGACGCCGCCGTCAAGAAGGCGGAGCCAGGACGCAGAGCGGAGCTGATGAAACCACCAATTACGCGATACGCACGCAGTGATGACGTCTGCATCGCTTATCAGATCACAGGCGACGGCCCAGTTGATGTGGTTTGGGCGCCAGGCACGATGTCCCATCTCGACATGGATTGGGAAAATCCACGCCGGGCGATGTTCTTCGAGAAACTCAGCCAGTTCTGCCGGCTGATCCGCTTCGACAAGCGCGGCACCGGCCTCTCCGACCGGCCCACGAAGATGGCGACACTAGAAGAGCGCACTGATGACATCCGCGCGGTGATGGATGCGGTTGGTCTTCAGCGTGCGCACATCTTCGGGGTGTCCGAAGGCGGTTCGATGGCCTCGATGTTCGCGGCCATGTATCCCGAGCGAACGCAATCTTTGATCATCTGGGGCGCGCAGGCGAAGTGGATCAACACGCCGGATCACCCGTGGGGGCAAACGCAAGCCGAGTATGAGGAGATGATCCGCGGCATCCAGGACGACTGGCCAACAGTGGAGTATGTGGTCGGGCCAGGTGCGGGGCTGGGCAAGGACGCTGATCCAGTCTTTGTCGAGAACGTGCTGCGCTACATGCGAGCCGCCGCGAGCCCCTCGGCGGTGCGCGCCTACGAAGAAATGAACGCGCTGATCGACACACGACCGATACTGCCCAGCATCAAGTCACCGACCTTGGTGATGAACCGCACCGGCGACCCATGCGCGATCGTGCACGCGGCGCGAGACATGGCCGAAAGGATATCGGGAGCGCGTTTCGTCGAGTATCCAGGCGACAGCCACACGATCATGCTCGACGATATGGACGGCATCCTCTCCGACATCCAGGAATTCATCACAGGCGAACGGCCAGCGGAATCGACCGAGCGCGTGCTGGCGACTGTTATGTTCATCGACATCGTCGGTTCGACCGACCGCGCCGTGCAACTCGGCGACGCAGCTTGGCGTGACGTGCTGCGAAATTATTACGCCATCGTGCGGCGTACGCTGACGCGGTTTCGTGGGCGCGAAGCAAACGTAGCAGGCGACGGATTCCTGGCGACCTTCGATGGCCCCGCCCGCGCCGTGCGGTGTGCGCTGGAGCTGGCCAAGGAAGTGCGCCAGCTCGGTATCGAAATCCGCGCCGGCGTTCATATCGGCGAATGCGAAGTGCTCGGCGACGATGTCGGCGGCGTCGCTGTGCATATTGGCGCGCGGATCATGGCCGAAGCCGTGCCAGGCGAAGTGCTTGCGTCGGGCACAATCAAGGACTTGGTCGCGGGCTCGGGGCTGACGTTTGCGGATCGCGGTGCGCAGGCGCTGAAAGGCGTTCCCGGCGAATGGCGGCTGTTTTCCGCGCGGGCGTAGCACATCTCTGTCTTCGAGTTCGTGCTGGCGTTGACGTCGGTGATTTCCGGCTTGGCGCTCGCGCATATGATCGCGGGCGTAGTCGCCCCTGCGGCAACGCCAAACGGGTAAGATTCTCGCTCGTGCACGCGCTGTGGATGTGGAGGGCGTTTGCGACCTGACGGCGACTTTCGCGGTACGCAGCGCCAACGGAACAGCACGTCCGCGCTCGTGGTTCTCCTTACCAGGAGGGTCTTGTTCGAGCTGGGTTCCCGCCCCCGGAACGCAGCGTGGAGAAATTGAGATGAAGCATGCAATCAAAGCGATGGTGACTGCGGGCGCGCTTGGAATTGGATCGCTCTTGGTGGCGGCGCCGGCCGATGCGCACGAGCGCCGCTCCAGCAGCGTCAGCGTCCGTGTCGACCTCGGCAACGTCTCGGTCGGCTATCGCAATGGCTATTACGACCACGATCGCCGTTGGCACCGTTGGCGCAGCCACGACCACCGGAACTATTACCGGCGCCACTATCGCTCGCGCTATCACGATTCCTACTACCGGCATGACCGCCGCGGGCGGCGTCATCGCGACTGGGACGACTGAGCGAACGTCCTTTCTTGCCGAGCGGAGCTGAGCGCGCTTGACCGCGGCCGCGCCCCGCCGCAAGCCAGAATTGCATGAAGATTCTGGTCGTCGGCTCGGGCGGGCGTGAGCATTCGCTGGGTTGGAAGCTCAGCCAGAGCCCGCTCGTTTCGGAGCTGATTTCGGCGCCAGGCAATCCCGGGCTGGCAGAACTTGGGCGCACGGTCGCGATCAGGGCGGACGACGCGCGAGAGTTGGCGGCGTTTGCGCT
>JBQTJK010000112.1:0-15739 GCA_052387215.1 Caulobacteraceae bacterium | reverse complement strand
GACCGCGTTTGCGTTTTCAGCCGAAGAGCCGGAGCGTTTGCGCGGGCCGCAATTCGAAGCGGCGTGGGCTGACGAGTTCTGCATCTGGCCGAAGCCGTCGCAAACGCTGGCGAATTTGCGTCTGGCGCTGCGGCGTGGGCGCTATCCGCAATTGGTGATCACCTCGACGCCGAAACCGATTGCGGCGCTGCGCTCGCTGCGCGCCGAGCCGAGCTGCGTCATCACGCAAGCGGCGACGGCGACGAATGCAGCCCATCTCGCGCCAACGTTTCTGTCGGGGCTGGCGGAGCTTTATGGCGGCACGCGGCTGGCGGCGCAGGAGCTCGAAGGCTTGCTGGTCGAAGGGGATGGGGCTCTGTTCAACGCCGCCGATCTGGCGCGGGCGAAAGGCGCGCCGCCGGAAAAGTTCGACCGCATCGTCATCGGGCTCGATCCGCCGGCGGGACAGGGCGGGGCGGCGTGCGGCATCATCGCGGCGGCGCGCGCGGACAAGCGCTATTACGTGCTGGCCGATCATTCGGCGGCGGGATTGTCGCCGCTTGGGTGGGCGAGCCGCGCGGCGGAGGCGGCGCGCGCCCATGGCGCGGCGGCGATCGTCGCCGAAGCCAACCAAGGCGGGCACATGGTGCGCGCGACGTTGGCGCAAGCGGGGGCGAGCTGTCCGATCTATCTGGTGCATGCGAGGCTCGGCAAACGCGCGCGGGCCGAGCCGGTGGCGGCTTTGTACGAACAGGGGCGGGTAACGCACTGCGGCGCGTTCCCGGCGCTTGAGGAAGAGCTGATGGCGCTGGGCGCGAGCGAGAGCGAAGGGCTGCTCGACCGCGCCGACGCTTTGGTGTGGGCGCTGACGGCGCTGATGGAGGCGGGCAATGGCCCGCGCGCGCGGCTGCTGTGAGGCGCTAGTCCGCGAGCACTTCGAGCTGGGTCGCATGTTCGAGACAGAGTTGCGGTTCGTCGCGATAGACGCCGAGCGGCCCTCGTGCGCGCACGCGCGCGCCGGTGAGGGAGGCGAGCTGGGGGCCGTCCCAGGCGGCGAAATTGTCGCCGAAGAGCACGAGCGAGAAGGGCGTTTCGGCTGCGCCATCCATTTGGAGCGACGCGCGGCGTTCGAGCACGCGAGCCTCCGCGACGCGGCCCTCGACGATGCGGAAGGGCGCGTCGCCGCCCAGGCAGCTGGCGTTTGCCGTGGTCGCGGCCGTTGCGGCGGCGCGCACGTTGAGCGGGCGATAGGCGCGTTGTCCCCAAAGGCCGCGCCCGGCTTCGCGGGCGCGCGTTTCCAATTCGACTAGCTCCGCGGCGCGCGCGTGATTGTTCGGCCGCGCGCGCACATAGGCCGCGCCGCGCGAAACCAGTTCGTGCTGCAGCCAGAACCACCGTCCGCCTTCGCTTTTGACGAAGACATGGGCGACGGCCGCTTCCCGCCGCGTCTCCTCGCCTTCGCGCGGGCGGCCGATCCAACGCCGCTCGCCGCCGTAGGCGAGCAGCACGTCGCGATGCAGCGCGAGCGCCTCCAACTCGCCTTGCGACTGGGCGGCATAGGGCGCCTCGCCGTGCGGGGCGTCGATCTCGGCCAGGAACACACGCTGCCCGTCCTCAAGTTCAAGCGTGTCGCCGGCATAAGCACGCACGACACGGCCCTCCTCGCCGCGCTCGAGATTGCCGAGCTGCGGGCCGCAGGCAGCGAGGAGAAAAAACAACAGCGCGAAGAGAGTGGGAGCGCGGGCCTCCTGGCCCGCTGCGCGCCGCAGGCGCGCTCCTTTGTTGCGGCGACAGTCAAGCGCGGCTTCGCCGCGCTGGCGGACGAGGACGTCCGCACTCCCACTCCCCAACGGTCGCGCCACATCAATACCCCAACGCCGCGCCGTCCTTTCGCATTTCGGTTGCCGCTTCATAGACGCCGTTGGGATGGCGCATGATCGCCTGGTAGCCGCCGAAGCTGCCATCAGCGGGGCGAATGCGGTGGCCGCGGCGATCGAGCTCCGCGCGCACTTCCGGCGGCACGCCGTTTTCCATCGCGACGAAACCAACGCCATCGGGCTCGTCGCCAGTCGGTTCGGCGCCGCCGTAGAAGCGATAGCGCGCGGCGTCGCCGGCAGCTTGCAGATCCAGTCCGTAATCGACCAGGTTGACGATGATCTGCACGTGGCCTTGCGGCTGCATGTCGCCGCCCATGACGCCGAACGAGAGCCACGGCTGGCCGTTGCGCAACGCGAACGCGGGTATGATGGTCTGGAAAGGGCGGCGGCCCGGCATGTACTGGTTCGGGTGGCCGCGCTCGAGCGAGAAAAGCTCGCCGCGGTCCTGCAGCATGAAGCCAAGGCCATCCGGCACGAGGCCCGAACCCATGCCGCGATAATTGGATTGGATCAGCGACACCATCATGCCGTCGGCGTCGGCGGTGGTGAGATAGGTGGTGTCGCCGTCGATCCTCAGCTCCGCGTGCGGCGGGGGCGGCATGGCGCGGTCGTTCGAGATCATCGCGCGGCGTTGCTCGGTGTAGTCGTCGGTCAGCAGACGGCGCACGTCGAAATGCGTGAACGCCGGGTCGCCGTAGAACTGGGCGCGGTCGGCGAAGGCGAGCCGCGTCGCTTCGATCTGGGTGTGCAGCGAGTCGGCGGAGAGGAAGCCCATCTCGCGCAGGTTGAAGCCGTCTAGAATCCGCAACGTTTGCAGTGCAACCACGCCTTGGCTGTTGGGCGGAATCTCGCACACCTCGACGTCGCGATAGGGCGCGCACACAGGATCGACCCATTCGCCTTGGTGGCGCGCGAGATCGTCATAGCGCAGCCAGCCGCCAATGCGGCGCATATAGGCGTCGATGGTGCGGGCGATCGGGCCGCGATAATAGGCGTCGCGGCCGCCGTTTGCGATCAGCTCCAGCGTGTTGGCGAGATCGGGGTTTGTGAACAGCCCATGGCCGTCCGGCATGCGGCCGTGTTCGCGGCAATCGTCTTCGCACCAATAGGTGCGCCGCGCGTTCTCGATCTCCTGCAGCCGTCCTGCTTCGAACTCAGCCTCTAGACGCCGGCGGTTGTTTGCCCAGTACATCGCGATCGTCTGCGGGATCGGCGCGCCTTCGCGGGCGTAGCGGATCGCCGGCGCGAGAAGGTCGGCCATCGGCGTGCGACCGAAGCGTTCATGCAGTGCAAACCAGCCGTCGACGACGCCGGGCGTAGTGACCGGCGCCGCGCCGAAGCTAGGGATATGATTAGGATCGCCGCGCCGGCGGGCCTCGCGCCGAAGTTCCGCAAGCGAAAGCCCGCGCGGACTGCGGCCCGAGCCGTTGTAGCCGTGCAGCCGTTGCGTGCGAGGATCCCAGACGATGACGAAAATGTCAGCGCCGATTCCGTTGGCCGTAGGCTCGACCAGGCCCAGCATCGCATTCGCCGCAATCGCCGCATCGATGGCGCTGCCGCCGGCGCGCAGCACGTCGATAGCTGTTTGTGTCGCCAGCGGATGCGCCGTCGCCGCCGCGCCATGCGGGGCGATGACGGGCGACCGCGTGGCGAAGCTTTCGCCCGAGACGCGCTGGCCGCGCCCGAAGTTCGGATCGCGGGCTGGTTCGTTCTGTGCGGTCGCGCTCGATGCCATCAGCGCCACTCCGACCAGCGCGCCCAGAGCGCGCGCCAAGACAACCCGCATGGCGATCTCCCTCGTCGTCCTTTTAGCACTACGCGGGAGAGGGCAGTGCGGCAACGTGTGGCGCGGCTCCGCTGGGCCAAAGTGGGATCGCAGTGTGCGGAATATCACGTGGAATCCCGCGGGCGCCTTTGCTGCAATGCTCGCGAGGAGGCAGCCATGCTCGAAGGTGCACCATCCGGAAACATCGATTGCTGGATGGAAGCGGGGTTGCGAGGCGGCGATTGGCGTGAGCCACTCGACTTAAGCGCGCGCCTGCTGGGCGCGGAGGCGCTGGTCATGATCTGCCAGGATCGCGGCGCCCAAACGATGACGGCGTCGGTGGGATCGGACGCATCGATCGATTTCGTGCTGCGCTGCCGCGAACTCGCCGGCGACTGCGAGCCGCAGCCGCGTTATGCGCCGCATCTTGACTGCATCACCTGGGCGTCGGCCGATACAGGTCCAGCCGACAGGCGGACCACCGTGACAGTGTTTGCGCTTTATCGCCGGCCGCCCGAAATGGGGTTGCTGCAATCATTAGCCACAACGGCGGCATGCAGCGTCGGCGTCAAAGCGCGCCTCGACGCGATGCAGGCAGCCTCCGCGCTGAAGAGCGCGGCGTTCGACCAATTGCCGTTCGGGGTCGTCGTCGTCGACACGCACAGCCGTCCGCTGGAAATGAACGAGACCTGCCGCAACTTGATCGCGCGTGGCGACGGCTTGAGCATCGCGCAGGGAAGGCTCTTGTGCAGCGACCGCGCCGCTCAAGCATCGCTTGCGCGGGCCGTCTCCGAGGCGATCAAAGGCGATGCGCGCCCTGCTATTGTTCGCGTGGCTCGTTCCGGCGGCGCCGACCCCTATGTCGTGCGGGCAATCCGCGCGGACAGGAATGGCGAGGCCGGGTCGCACTGCCTGCTGATGATTATCGATCCGGATGGCGGGCCGCCTTTGGCCGGCGATCTCTGGCGCGCCATGTTCGATCTCACCGACGGCGAGCTGATCACGGCCAAGAGCATCGTCGCGGGGCGAAAGACTGGCGGGGTCGCCAGCAATTCCCGCGCGCGGGAAGAAACATTGCGTGCGGCGCGCCCGGACTGAGCAACTGAACGCTCCGACAATCCATCAGCATGTGAGCGGCGACACGATCGGCGTGAAGCAATCGAAGGCCGGCGCGCAATTGGTCATTCCGATGCACCCGGACTTGCGCGGCGTGTTGAAGAAGCTACCGAAGGACGGGCTTGCGTTCCTGACGACTCAATACGGAAAGCCCTTCAAGGACGGCGCTTCGTTCGGCAATCAATTCCGCGAATGGTGCAAGAACGCGAGCTTGAAAGATCGAAGCGCGCACGGCTTGCGGAAGTCGGCGGCGGTGCGCCTTGTGGAAGCCGGTTGTTCGTCCAAGGAAGTCACGGCCATTACGGGCCACGCGTCGTTGCGCGAGATTGAGCGTTACACAAAGGCGGCCGAGCAAGAAAAGCTGGCGCGGCAAGCCATAGCGCGACTAATCTCGCGAGGATGACAGAAGACAAGGAACCTATTCTCAAGCAGGTCGGCGGGGCCATTGGTTTTTGGCTAGGTTTGTTTGGCGTTGCGTTCGGCGCAATCAGCGCGGCCAGCGCAATAGTTCGCGTGTTCTCCGTGGGGCTTACGGCGATGCTCGCGGAGTTGATTAGCTTTTATCGTCGCGCACTGACACCCCTATACGAACTTGTGAACTTACCTCCGTGGCCGTTTCAGATACCAAAATTGGCAGTCGATCTGTTTGCGCTCTACATTGTTCTATTCGCTATGAGTTGGCGTTCGCATGAATCTAATCGCAAAGTGAAAAATGAAGTCTCAAGCAGTGAGGGCGACGTAACTAACTTCAGCTTACGATCCATAGCCCATTTCATTTTCCTCGTCCCCGTTTTCACCGCCACACCAGTCCGTCGCTACGTTTCGTTCTACTTCGGTCAGCGCCGATCCCGCCTAGGGCAATTTGAATTTTGGCAGCGGTACTACAGGTTGGTTCGCTACGACGCGATTGCGTACGTCGCTCTGCCCCTAGGCGTCGTCGTGTTCTTCCTCACTAACGCCTTCGCGTCTGGCTGATCCCACGTAGTCCACGCTCCTGGAAACGCTCCAGGAACGGGAATTCCCAATTCGATTCCCAACCCCCACCTACACGCCTTGAAAATCAAGGGCTTCAAAACGGAGTGGCGACCCCGGAGAGATTCGAACTCCCGACCGTCTGCTTAGGACGCAGCTGCTCTATCCAGCTGAGCTACGGGGCCGCTTTGAGCGCTGACAGCTAGGGAAATCGGGCCCGCACGGCAACTGCTTTGCCGTCCTGCGGGCTGGACACCCCGCGACCCCAGGGACCATCATGGGCCGGGCTGGGCGGAGCGGGGGAGACGGCGAATATGGCGCAGAAATACGCCAACGGCTGGTCGCAGGCCGCCGCCAGCCTGACCGCGCTCTCGCATACACAAGCCGGCGTGATCCGTTGGGGCGTCGTGGCCCTCTTGACCCTGGTCTGGATCGGCGGCGGCTTTTGGCTCTGGCGTGAGCTGCCGTTCTCGGAGGCGCTTTACCGCACGCTGAGCGCGGTCAGCATGTGGGACGCTTACTTCAACGCAAACGAGCCGATGCGCGAAGTGGTGCGCTACGCGGCGCTTGCCGCGCCGGTCATCGGATTGATATTCGCCTTTTCCGGTCAGCTTGGCCGTTCGCTGGCGCGTTTGTTCAATCTGGGCGCGACGCGCCACGTCGTCATTGCCGGCGATAGCCCGGCGGCGCTGTCGCTGGCGCAGGACTGCCGGCGCCGCAAAGACTCGGTGATCCTGATCGCTGACGAACTGCCGAACGAAACCGCGCTGGGGCTGCGGCGCAAGGGCGTTATCGTGCTCGAGGGCAGCGCAACCAATGTCGAGACCCTGCGCATCGCTCGCGCGCATCACGCCGCTCATGTCGTCGCGTATGAGGCCGACGATACGGCCAACCTGCAGGTCGAAGCCGCGGTGCGGCGATTGGTCGGCGAGGCCAAGCGCAAGCCGCCGATCGGCGTGCATGTGGCGACGCGCTCACCGATGCTGCTGAAGGAAGCGCGTGAAATGCGCTCGGCGCAGATGCGCAAGAAGAAGCCGGTCGCGCCGCCGATCGATCCTAAGCCCTTCTCGCTCGAGGAAATGGCGGCGCGCGCGCTCATCCAGAAGGAAGGCCAGACTCTGCTCTCGCTGGCGCAACAGCTTGGCCAGGACCGCGTGCACGTCGTGTTCTTCGGCTTCGACCGTGCCGGCGAGGCGGTGGCGGAGCGCGTGCTGATGAGCCTCTGGTCGGCGTATTTCGCGCCGCCGCGGCTCACCGCGCTCGCTCCCAATCACGAAGCGGTGGAAGCCGGGTTCCGCGCGCGCCACCGCGAAGCGTTTGCGCATCCCAGCGCCTGGACCGCCGACATCGCTTTCATGCCGTTCGATTGGGACGCCGCGTCCATCGGGGCCGAGCTGCTTGATGCGGTCGAACAGGCGCGC
Source organism: Caulobacteraceae bacterium (assembly GCA_052387215.1). Classification (GTDB taxonomy): domain Bacteria; phylum Pseudomonadota; class Alphaproteobacteria; order Caulobacterales; family Aquidulcibacteraceae; genus Vitreimonas. The sequence goes on along the minus strand of JBQTJK010000112.1, from coordinate 8,609 downwards.
GGCAAGCCCACGGCGATCGTTGTCTCCACCGGCAGCGATCCCGGCAACATCCATCTCGCCATTGCGCTCAAGCGCGTCTGCAATCATGGGCCGCGCTGGCCTGTGCCGATTTTCATGCGCGAGACGAGCCAATCGGAGTTCTCGCAACAATATGCGCGCGGCGACGAAACCGAGGAGTTGGACGCTTACCTGCAGGCGTTCGGCGCTCACCAAGTCAACTCGACACGGGCGCGCGTGATCGACGGCGCGCTCGATCAAGGCGCAGCGATCGCGCACGAGCACTACAACAAGGGCCTGGGCAAGCGCGATGCGATGAGCATGCGCGAGCTGCAATCGGCGATGCGCGACTGGAGCGACGTGCTCGAGACCTATCGCGCCGCCAACCGCGCCGTGTCGGATGCAGCGATGGTCAAGGCCTGGGACGCTGGCTGGCGCCCGACGGCAAAAGGCGAGAAGGGCGACACCACGCCGACGGTCTCATCCGAGCTGATGGAGAAAATTGCCCGGTGCGAACATGACCGCTGGATGGCCGAGCGCCTGATGTCGGGCTGGCGACCGACGGCGGGGGATGAAGCGCGCAACAACGATCTCATGGCCCACGACAAGATCGTGCCATGGGAGGCGCTCAACGAGGCCGACCGCAACAACGATGTGGTGCAAGTCCGCGCCGCGATGGATGTTGCCCGGCTGATGCACAAGGAAGGCTTCGTAAGGCGAAGCTAATCGCCGATGCGGCCGCCGTCATCGCGCGTGATCACCACGACAGCGGAGCGTGGCCACGCATCGCCGCCATCGGGGAAGTTTGAGGGTGGCCGCTCCCCAGCCCATCGCAATTGTGCGTAATCGACGCCCGCGACGGTGTTAGCGCCAGGGTGCTGGATGGCGCAGAAGAACGCGCGCTCATCTGGCGCCATCAGCGGACCGCACACTTCGGCCCCCACCGGGCAGACCAAGAACCGTTTGATCGGCCGCGGTCCTTCCGACTGGAGCGGCGCCATCAGCACGCCGTCGTTGCAATCTGCAAACACGAGATCGCTGCCATCGGTTGCGATCCAGACGCGGTGTGTAGAATCGATAAAGAGATTGTCGGGACAGGCAAAACGCGCGCCCTCATTCCTCGCGACCCCATCAACCTTTGTTGAGACGTGGGCTGTTCCGCCGCCACCGCGGATTTGCGCCGTCGGCGCCGCGGCGTCGGGATCTCCGCCCATGGCAAAGACGTCCCAGGTGAAACGCTCAGCTGCGCAATCGCCGCCCGCTTCGTCGATGCGCACGATATGGCCCGGCAGATTGCTTTGCGCTGTGCCCGGCTGCTCGCTTTCCCGCCGTGGATTGCCCGGATGGGCGAAGCCACGCTCGCTGTTGTTGGTGCAGACGATTAGCACCGCCCCGAGGCCGCGCCAGGCGCCGTCGCACACGGCTTCGATATCTTCGGGCCTATCCATCGGCGTTGCGCCCATGAGACGCGCGGCATCGCGCACGCGCATCAGGACGTCGGCTTCATCGCGGAAGCGAATAGGCGAGTCCTCCGCCTCTGCGGCCGCGTTGGCCGCCGCCGCTGTAATCGCCAGCCATCGGCCTTCGCCGTTCTCCAGGAACTGCGCACAGTAGAGCTGGCCGTGGTCAAGCAGATCCATGTTGGCGGCGCGATCCGCCGGGTTGAAGCGGCCGCGCGAAACGAACTTGTAAACATGCTCGTCGCGTTGATCGTCGCCGTTATAGACCACGACGCGCTCATCAGCCGCCAGCGCAGCGGTGGCGCCTTCGTTTTTCTTGCGGCCGAGCGATGTGCGTTTCTTTGGCGTCGAGTTGGGATCGTACGGATCGATCTCCGTGACCCAGCCATAGAGAGCGGGGCCATGCAGGTTGTCGCTCATCCGGAACTGGCGCGGCGCTAATGGAGCGGCCGAGAAGCCGCCGGCCGGGTAACCGAACGAACTGGCATCGAGTGCGTAGGCGGGGTCCGCGAACTGATCGTCGACTGAGAGCGAGCCGAAGAAAAAGCCGTCGAAGTTCTCTTCCGCCGAGAGGTAGGTGCCCCATGGCGTCAAGCCGCCCGCGCAATTCGCCAGCGTGCCACAGCGCACAGCGTCGGCCGGTGCGTTGGAATTGCCGCGATCCGGCTCGGCGGCGTTGACGACTTCGGACGCGGCGACGATCCAGGGATGTTGCGCCGCGGCGCCGCGAAATTGCACCGGCGTGAACGGCGTAATGCGCCGGTTGAAACCCTGACCGGGCGCGCTGCCGCGGACCGCGCGCCAGCTCGCGCCGTCGCGCCTCACTTCGACGATGCTGACGCCCACGGCCGCGATCAGCGCTTCGAACTGCGCGGCGGTGACGCCAGACGGTGCGGCAAGGCTCGGAAGCGCGAGCTCCAGTGAAGCGTATTCGTTATTGGCGCAAAGGATGAGGCGATCCTGATCCTTCGGCGGCGGAAACGCATACTCAGCTGCGAACAGCGCTAGCATATCGTTGTTCTGGCCAAACCGGCGCTCCTGCTCGGCGCGCGTGAGCGCGTCGAGATTGGGACGTTCCGGCATGCCCTCGAACAGGGCGTCACCCCACGCAATCAAGCTGCGCCAGCGATAGCCGCGCGGCAGCGAGATGGTGTCGGCGTTTGTCGCCGGGACCGACGCAAAGGATCCGCCTTCGCTCGCGTGCGCCGTGGCTGCGGCAGGCGGCGTAACGCAGGCGGCGAGATTGAGTAACGGCAGCCCGGCGAGGCCGCCCAGCAGCGCCCGCCGCGATGCGATCAGATCGTTGATGTGCTTGGCCACTATTGCCCCCAAGAAGTCCGCAAGAGCCCTAGGCGATCCGTGCGACGGAACTGTGAAGGCCAAGCGCCTCCCGCAGCTCCGCGACGGCGGCAAGCTTCGCTTCGAACCGCGTCCAGTCGTCGCGCTCGGCGATCGGCGCCCACAGCGCTTCCACTTCGTCGATCAGCATCGCGTGCGGCGCCGGGCGTAGAAAATACCGATGTGCGAGCGCGCACTGGGCCTCGCTTTTCGTCCGTGCTTCAAGGCCTGCGCGCACCGGGGCAAAAGCGGCCGTGTCATAGAGAGCGGCCTGTGGACTTTGCGCAGCGCGCGCCGCGCTTGCGCCGCCGCAATACCAATCGTGGAAAAATTGGTCCCAACCGGCTTGCGATTCCGTCAGCCAGCCAAACAGTGCCGCTGCGAATTCGAGGTCTTGCTCGAATGCTCCTTGCGCGAGATTGAGCCGGCTGAACAGCGAGTCGCGCAGCCCGTGCTGGTAGGCGGGCACGAAACGGTGAAGCTCCGTTTCGAGTTGGGCGGCCGGGCACACCGGGCTGAGCGCGCCGCCGAACTGCGCCAACGCCCACGACACAGATTCGGGCTGACGGCCGAATGCATAGAGCCGGGTTTCGTCGAAATAGGCCGCCGTGAAACCGGGATCGCTGGTAGGCACAAAGCGCCAGGGGCCGTAATCGAAACTCTCGCCGGTGATGTTCAGATTGTCGGTGTTGAGCACGCCATGGACGAAGCCCGCGACCATCCAGCTCGCCGCCAGACGCGCGTTCGCTTTGACCGCGTCGCCAAACAGCGCCGCCGCGCGCGCTTCGCCAGCCAGGTTCAGGTGCTGTGGGTAATACACCGCGCAAGCGTGCTCAATCAGAGTGTGGATGAGGTCGGGACGTTCGAAGAACGCCAGCCGCTGAAATGTCCCCAACCGGATGTGGCTGTGCGACAGCCGTACCAGCACGGATGAACGCGTCGGCGAGGGCTCGTCGCCGCGGGTCAGAGCTTCGCCGGTCTCGAACAGCGAGAACGCTTTCGAGGTGTAGACGCCGAGCGCCTCAAGCATCTCCGCGGCCAGTACTTCCCGGACGCCGCCCTTGAGCGTGAGCCGGCCGTCGCCAAAGCGCGAATAGGGCGTCTGGCCCGAGCCCTTGGTGCCGAGATCGAGCAGACGGCCGGCGTCATCGCGCAGCTGCGCAAAGAGAAAGCCGCGCCCATCGCCGATCTCGGGGTTGTAAACGCGGAATTGATGCCCGTGATAGCGCATCGCCAATGGCGTACGCATGTTGTCCGGCAGCGGCTCGAAGCGCGCGAAGTGCGCTTCCCATTCTGCGCCGCTCAAGCCATCGAGCCCCACACGTGCGGCCCAAACTTGGTTCCGCCGCCGCAACACGTGCTGTGGAAATCGCGCGGCCGCCACGGGATCGGCAAATTCCGGCCCGAGTCTCTCGAACAGGGGCTCGGGCCGGTATCGCGCCGTAACGGGCATGACATTCATCTAGGCGCGCGCGGCTGCGAAGTCATGCGCCGCGTCATGTGATCGCTCGTGACGGCGCGCGCGTCTTGTGGCACATTTTCCGAGGGGCGAAGAGGAAGTCGGGACAGATGTCGGCGCGTACACTGGCGAGCACGTTCAGCGCATTCGTTGCGCTCGCGGCGCTCGCGGCGTGCGGCGACTCCGCCGACGGCGCCAAGACCGAGCAAAGCTCCGCCGAGCGCGTCGCCGCTGCACTCGACGTTTGCGCTGAAGGCAACGGCGAGTTCGCCCAGAACGTGTGCGCGAATCGCTCGCTTGCAGAACTCGACAACCAGGTTCGTGAGACTCTCGTGGCCGAATCCGCCAGCGTGTCGGACGCTGGCGCACAGCTGCTAGTGCAAAATCAGAACCGCTGGCGCGAGGCGGCGCGGGTGAGCTGCCGTATCATCGATCCTGACACGCAGCCGACCGCCGAGCAGCAGCGTTGCCTCGAAAGCGAATTCCGCGCGCGCGCCCGCGATGCGCAAAATGCCGTGCAAGAAATCGGCGGCTACACCTTCCAGCGCATGGAGCTGGTCGACGCCGCGCCCATGTCTGCCGAAATCGCCTCCAATATCGGCGGCGCCGACATCGAGCCGATCGAACGCAGCATCCGTTTCCCGCGCATCGATGGCCCGCAGACGCCTGAGATTCGCCGCTTCAACGAACTCGTCGCCCAGCAGCCGCAGTACCGGCTGGGGGACGCCGTCAACGAGAGAGTGGACTACACGATCGGCTACGCCGGTCCCGAATTGATTTCGGTCCGTTTCAACTCGGCCTATGACGGCCCGACGCTCGCCAACGTGCCGAAAACGATTCAAGTCATCACAGTGCTGATGACCGATGGCCGGCCGCTGACCGAGTCGGATGTGTTTCGCCAAGGCTCGGGCTGGCAGGATTTCATCACCACCCGCGCGCTGCGCGAAATCCAGCGCCAGCTGACCGATTACCCGCCGCCGCCGCGGCGCGACGTCTACGAAACGGCGACCAAACCGCACCTCTGGCTGATCACCGAACGCAATCTCGTGCTGATCTTCCCACCGCAATCTTTGACGGGCTGGACCTACGCCGATCCCGCTGACGGCGTCGAAGTGGCGATCCCATGGGCCGATCTGCGGCCCTATCTCAATCCCGCCGCGCCCGCGCCGATCCGGCCGGCGGTGTAAGTCTGCGACCACGCGCCCGAGCGCGAGACGCCCAAATGCGCTAACCACGCGTGATGACGTCGCGCACCGGCTCCATGCTCGCGCTTGCGAGCGTCGTGCTCATCGGCATGACCGGGTTCGGCGTGTTCCTGCCGATTTTCCCGTTCCTCTCACTTGAACTCGGCGCCAGTCCGACCGCGACGACGATGGCGATGGGCGCGTATTCGCTTGGCCAATTGATCGCGTCGCCGTTCTGGGGGCGCTTGAGCGATCGTGTTGGCCGCAAACCGATCCTGATCGCTGGCCTGATCGGGAGCGTCCTCTCCTATGTTTGGATCGCGCGCGCAGCCAACGTCTACGATCTCGGCGCAGCGCGCCTGTTCGGCGGCCTAATGGCAGGCAATGTCGGCGCCGCATTTGCGGCTGCCGCCGATCTCGCAGACGACAAGACGCGCGCGCGCAACATGGGTTTGCTCGGCGCGGCCGTTGGCTTCGGTTTCATCGCCGGTCCCGCGCTAGGCGCAGTATTCATCGGCGGCGGACCGAACCGCGAAAGCTTCGCGCTCGTTTGCTACATCTCCGCGGGGCTGACCGCGCTCGCAGCGCTTGCGGCGCTGCTGCTGTTCCGCGACAGCCTTTCGCCGCGGTCGCGCGCAGCAGATGGCGAAACCCGCCCGCGCCGCTTGGCGCTTTTGGCGGCGCGCCCCGCCTTGACGCGCTTTGTCGCGGTCATGTTTCTCGTGATCGCCGCGCAAGCCTTGATGGAGACGACGTTCGGTCTTTGGGCTGACACCGAACTGCACTGGGGGCCGCGCGAAGTCGGCTGGACGCTGGCAGCGCTCGGCGCCGGCGCCGTCCTGCTGCAAGGCGGCGCCGCGGGGAGGGCGGCGCGCATGCTCGGCGAACGGATGACGCTCTTGATCGGGCTCGCTCTGTTCGCCGCCGGGTTCGCAGGTCTCGCCGTTTCACACGAGGTTGCGACCATGGCAGCGTCGCTCACCGCGCTCGTGATCGGCATCGGTCTTGCCACGCCGGCGCTTAATTCGCTCATCGCCGCGCAAGCCGCCGAACAAGAGCGCGGCGCGGTGATGGGTCTGTCGCAATCCGCGTCCGCGTTCGGCCGTGTCGCCGGGCCACTAGGAGCGGGCGCCCTGTTCGACCAATTCGGACCGGGCGCGCCATTCATAGCCGCCGCGCTGCTGATCCTTAGCGCGCTGTTCGTCGCGCTCAGCGAACCGGCGAAAGAAGCTTTCCCCGGATCGCCGTGAGCTATTCGTCGTATCTGCGCCAGACGCCTTCGCGATCGCGCACCTCGTAGCCATCGCCCGTCTCGCGTACGCCCGGCGAGGCCAGCGGCGCCTTGCCATTTCCGCCAGGGATGTCGAGCACGTAGGTTGGCTGCGCCAATCCGGAAGCACGCTCCTGTAACGCCTGCATCAGTTCCTGTCCGCGCTCGATGCGGCACCGGAAGTGCGAAGTGCCCGGCGCTTTGTCCAAGTGGTGCAGATAATACGGCTTCACCCGCGCCTCGACCAAACCGCGCATCAGCGTTTCCAGCGTCGCCACATCATCGTTGACGCCGCGCAGCAGCACCGTCTGCGCCAGCATCGGCACGCCCGCATCGACGATACGCGCAATCGCCGCGCGCGCCTGTTCGGTCAGCTCACGCGGATGATTGGTGTGCAGAACGACGTACGTCGTCGCGCCGGCCACGCGCAGCGCCTCCACCAGATCCGGCGTCACTCGCAGCGGATCGACGGCCGGTACGCGGGTATGCCAGCGGATGATCTTCACGTGTTCAATCGCCGCCAGCCGCTGTGTGATCTCGCGCACGCGCCGCGCTGAAAGCAGAAACGGATCGCCGCCGGTGAGGATCACTTCCCAGATGCTTGGTTGGCCTTTGATGTAGGCCAGCGCCGCGTCCAGCTCCGCGCCCGTCAGCGTGCCGTCGCCCTGCGGCCCGACCATCTCGCGCCGGAAGCAGAAGCGGCAATAGACGGCGCACACATGCACGAGCTTCAGGAGGCAGCGGTCCGCGTACCGATGCACCACGCCCTTCACCGGCGTGTGCGCTTCGTCACCGATCGGATCGCTGAGCTCATCCGGCGCGATTTCCAGCTCGCGCGCATCGGGGCCGAATTGCGCCGCGATCGGATCGTCCGGATTGGTCGGATCAATCAGCGCTTCCATCGCCGGCGTGATCGCGACGGCGTAGCGCGCGGCCACCTCCGCCAGCGGATCAGACTTCGGCTGCGCACTCATCTCAAACTCCAAACGCCTTCGCGTATCGAACCCGCCCGCCACCCGCGAGCGCGCCAGGCTTCAGCTCTAGCGCCATGAAATGCGGTCCGGAGAATGGAGCTTGCAGCGATTCCGCGGTTTCTGGCGAAAAACCCAAGCGGGGATAATACTCCGCGTGCCCCAGCACAACGATCGCGACGCAGCCCAGCTCAGCGCACCGCGCATTCCCTGCACGAATCAATTCGCCGCCGAGACCCTTGTTCTGAAACCCCGGCAACACCGAAACCGGCGCCAGCGCCGCGGCCTGGAAAGTTTCACCGTCGCGTTCGATCGCCAGCGGCGAATACAGAATATGGCCCTGGATCGCGATGTCGCTGGCCGCGACCAGTTCGCACAACACGTCGCCATCGGCGCGCAGCTGTTCGATCAGGTTTGCCTCATCGTCCTGCCCGAAAGCGTGCCGGATCACCGAGCGGATGGCAGGATAATCGCGGAGCGTAGCGTCGCGCATCATTGCGGCGTCCACAGCACGTCGTTGATGTGACGTGCGCCGGTCGCCAGCATCACCAGCCGGTCGAAGCCGAGCGCGACACCGCTCGCCGGCGGCATATGCGCCAACGCAGCCAGAAAATCCTCGTCGATCGGCCAGCGTTTGCCGTAGCGCTCTTCCTTCTCATCCATCGCTTCGATCAAGCGCCGTCTTTGCTCCACCGGATCGGTGAGTTCGCCGAAGCCGTTCGCCAGTTCGACGCCGCAGGCATAAAGCTCAAGCCGCTCCGCCACGCTCGCATCGTGCGCGCAACGGCGCGCGAGCGCGGCTTCGCCGATCGGGTATTCGTGCAGCAGGGTCAGCGTGGGCGAGCCGAGATGCGGTTCGATCTGAGTGATCGCGCGGGAGAACTGATCGTGCGTAAGCGATGCAGAACTACCGCCTCCCTCCCCCCTTGC
>JBQTJK010000111.1:0-3498 GCA_052387215.1 Caulobacteraceae bacterium | reverse complement strand
GGGGTTCAACGACCCGATGCTCAATCAGCTCGTGAGCGAAGCTTTATCGGACGGCCCAAATGTGCAGCTCGCCGTCTCGCGCGTCCGCGAGGCGCGAGCGCTTTCCTATTCCACCATCACCAGCTTCCTGCCCGAACTCACAGCCACTGGAAGCGGGCAATATCAGCGTTTCGTCGAAGGTCCTGTTCCTACTGGCGTCGATCGTGAATCGATGAGCGGCGCATACGGCGCGCAAGTGTCGTGGGAGTTGCCGCTGTTCGCCGTCGGGGCAACAGCGGTGGGCGCGCGCGCGGGCACGCAAAGCGCGTTAGCCAACCTGCGCGGTGCGCGCGTGACTTTGGCTGCGGATGTGGCGCAAGCCTATGTTGATCTGCGTGCGGCGCAGGCCAGCCGCGCAGCGTTGCAGCGTTCTGTCGAGAGTGCTGACGAACTCGCGCGCATCCTGGCGACTAGCGCAAACGCAGGCTTTGCATCCGAAGCGGAGGCCGCCGACGCACGTCGGTTAGCGGAAAGCGCCCGCACGCGCTTGCCCGGTCTCGTGATTGAGGAACGGCGCGCCGAAAACGTACTGGCAGTCCTGCGCGGAAAAGCGCCGGGCACGGAGGCGCAGGAAACCCAGGCCGCGCTCAATGCCCAGAGCGCGCCGGTGCCGCATCTGGAATTGACGTCTGCGCCTGCGGCGCCGGCGGATTTGCTTCGCTTGCGCCCGGATGTGGCGCGAGCGGAAGCGCAGACACTTATTGCCGCCGCCCAGCTTGGCGCCGCGCGCGCCGATCTTTTGCCGCGCCTTAACCTCACCGGTTCGATCAACGTCACCGACGCTTTGATCGGCAATCCCACAGGCGCCGGCGTCACATTGGCGTCGGCTGCGCCGATCATCTCGATCCCGCTATTCGATTGGGGGCGGCGTTTTGCGGTGTCGCGTCAGCGCGACGCGCAGTTCGAGCAAGCTTTGATCCAATATCGCCAGACCGTGACCCAAGCAGTGGCCGAAGCTTCAAATGCGCTCGTCTCGTTGGAGCAGGGCCGCCAGCGGCTCACCTCGGCGCGGGCGGCGGAAGCAGCGGCGGACGCAACGTTGCGCGGGTCGCGCGCGGCTTACAGCGCGGGCATCCAGAGCCTGGCTGACAGGCTTCGCTCCGAACAACAATTGATCGACGCAAGCCTCACGCGCATCGACGCGGAGGCGCAATCGGCGCGTGCTGCGATCGCGACATACCGCGCTTTTGGCGGAGGCCCGGCGGTCGCACCAGAAGTCGTGCGCCGCTAGCCGAACAAACCCCGCCATTGGTCGCGAGCGGGCGCGAAAGTTGTTCGCGACTGGCGTTTCCGGGCGCTTTCTGTAGGTTGATGCTGCGGGGTTGGAATGGCGCGCACGCAGGCGGCGGATTATGACGAGCGGAAGGAAGCGATTGTCGCATCGGCGGCGGCGCTGTTCGCCGCACACGGTTTCAATGGCGCCTCAGTCGCCGACATCGCCGAGCGCTGCAAGACATCGAAGAGCTTGATCTATCATTACTACGAATCGAAAGAGGACATCCTCTATGACGTGATGATCAGTCACGTGCGTGCACTAGAGGAGGCAGCGGCCGACGCGATGGCGGGGACTGCCGGCCCGGAACAGAAACTGCGCGCCTTGACCCAGCTCTTCATGGCGCTCTATGTCGGCGCCGCGGACCGGCACAAAGTGCTGCTGAATGATCTGGATTATGTGCCAAAGCCGCGCCGCGCAGAGATTGTCGCGGTGCAGCGTGGATTGATCGCCAATGTCGAGACTTTGCTCATTGAGATCGAGCCTGGGCTGAAGCGCAAGCCAGGCGCGGCCTTCGCCGCTGCAATGCTGTTCTTTGGCACAATCAATTGGACCCACACCTGGTTTGATCCTGATGGCGCCGTGAGCGCCGAGGCGCTGGCCAATATGGCGGTGGATTTGACGCTCGGAGGAATAGCCGAAGCGGCGCAATAGCGCGCGATCGGTGTTCTAAAGCATCGTGCGTTTAATCGGACGCATAGCCGGCGGCTTTGAAGAAGTTCCAGCATTCGATTGGCTCGAACAGTGCGCAGATGTCGCCGAGCGCGGTCCAGAGCGCATCGAAAGTGCGTGCGGCGGCGACGCGGAGATGGGCCTTGAGCTTGGAGAAGGCCATCTCGATCGGGTTGAGGTCGGGGGAATATTGAGGAAGGAAAAGCATCCAGGCGCCGCGTTCGCGCACGGCCTGCTCGGCGCGCTGGCTCTTGTGGACGGAGAGGTTATCGAGGATCACCACGTCGCCGCGCGATAGCGTCGGAGCGAGCTGGCTTTCGATGTACACATCGAACGCAACGCGGTCCATCGCGCCTTCGATGATCCAAGGCGCGGTGAGCTCATGACAACGCAGGCCGGCGATGAAGGTCTGCGTTCCCCACCGTCCGAACGGCGCATGCATCTTGAGCCGTTCTCCGCACAGGCTACGTCCGCGCAAGCGCGTCATTTTGGTGGTGATTGCGGTTTCGTCGATGAAAACAAACCGCGAGGGCTCAAGCCGCATGCGCGGCTGGCGCTGTTCGATCCAGACGCGGCGGCGCTTAGCCACATCGGCGCGCTCGCGTTCGGCCGCCATCAGCGCTTTTTTTATATGTGAAGCCGGCTTTCAAGAGCACGCGCGACACCGCGCTGGCGTCGGCGGCGACGCCGCGCTTGGCCAAAAGCAGCGCCGCCAGTTCCGGCATGGTGATGTCGGGTTTCTTTTCCACCGCCGCGATCAGGAAGGCCTCGTGGGGACCAAGCTTGCCGCTGCCGCGCGGGCGGCCCTGCGCGGCAGGCGCGGGCGAGCCCGTCGCCCTGATCCGCGCCATCAGCTTGACCGCGCTCGAAGCGCTCACCTCGAAGTGACGCGCCGCCGCCCGCGCCGAGCCCTGATCCCGCGCCCGCGCCGCCACCCGTGCGCGCAAATCCAGCGAATGACTTTTGCCCATGACCGACCTCCGGTCATGGTGAATCAGAATTCGCCCCCGCCGTGAATCCCCCGATTCCGATTTTCTGCAAGATGCTTTAGTTTGAGGAGGAGCCCCCATGCCTACAGCTACCGGCCACACATCGGCGATCCGCGCCAAGAAGGTCATCGGAACCGCAGTGAAGGACACGAGCGGCGATAAGATCGGCACGGTCGAAGATCTGGTTCTCGACAAACAGAACAACACCATCTTGTTTGCGGTCGTCGGTTTCGGCGGCGTCCTGAAAATGGGAGAGAAGTTCCACCCATTGCCCTGGGCGGTGCTGAATTATGACGAAGACGAAGACGCCTATGTCGTGCCCTACACCAAGGACGAACTGAAGAGCGCGCCGGCAGATACCATCGATGAGCTGACCAAGAATGACGGCATCGCTTATCGCGACCAAGCTTCGCGTTCTATAAGGTCGACCAATACTGGACCTGACCGCCTGAGCAGGGTTTCAAAAGGCAGGGTTTCAAAAGCGCCCGCCGGCAATGCGGGCGCTTTGTTTTTTAGATAAAGTCA
>JBQTJK010000110.1:0-21861 GCA_052387215.1 Caulobacteraceae bacterium | reverse complement strand
GGGCCGCCATGCCGGTCGCGAAATTTCCATTCAGGACGTGTTCGAGGCCATCGGCGCTCACGGCGCAGGCGCGATCGATGAGCAGGAATTGAATGCAATTGAAAAGGCCGCCTGTCCGGGGGCCGGCGCCTGCGGCGGGCAAATAACCGCCCACACGATGGCGAAGGCCCGCGCGATGCTGGGCGTGTCGCCAAAGGGGGCAAACGATGTGCCGGCGGTGCATCGCAACAAGCCATTTGAGGCCGAACGCTGCGGTCACATCGTGGTGGATTTGGTGAGGGGCGGTCACACCGCGCGCCGCTTCATCACGGCAGAGTCATTGCGAAACGCGGCGCTTGCGGTGTCTGCGAGCGGAGGATCAACCAACGCCGTCTTGCATTTGACCGCGATCGGCGCGGAGGCAGCGGTGGCGTTTTCGTTGGAAGATTGCAACGACGCCTGCCTCGCCGCGCCGGTGATCTGCGACTTGAAACCCGGCGGGCAATATCTCGCGCACGATCTCTTTGCGGCAGGCGGAACGCGGCTCGTCGCGCAACGGCTAATGCAGGAGCGCTTGCTTGCCGACACACCGACCGTGTCGGGACGATCCTTATTCGAGGAAGTGCGCGAAGCGGCCGAGACCGCAGGCCAACGCGTCGTGCGCACGTTTGCATCGCCCGTGATGCCACGCGGCTCATACGCTGTGATCTATGGCGACGTGGCGCCCGATGGAGCGGTGATCAAACTTGCCGGCCACGACATCGATCGCTTCGAAGGTCCCGCGCGCGTGTTTGACGGCGAGGAAGCGGCGTTCGAAGCCGTCCAAGCCGGGGCCATTGAAGAGGGCGATGTGATCGTCATTCGCTACGAGGGCCCCAAGGGCGGGCCTGGCATGCGCGAAATGCTGCAAGTCACCGCAGCGCTCAAAGGGCGCGGCGTCAGACATGTCGCCCTCATCACCGACGGGCGGTTCTCGGGCGCCTCGTACGGCTTTGTCGTCGGCCACGTTGCGCCTGAGGCCGCCATTGGCGGGCCGATCGCGCTGATCCGCGACGGCGACGTCATCACCATCGATGTGCCGGGGCGCGCAATCGACGTCGACGCGGATCTGAGCGGACGGCGGGCTGAACCGCGCGCCAAACAAGCGCCCCTCGGCGTGTTCGCCAAATACGCGGCCCTCGTGAGCTCGGCTTCGACGGGCGCCGTCACCATTCCCATCCGGCGGGACGAGACAAAGACCCCGGCAAGACGAGAGGCTTCGTGATGAAAGTTTACACCAACGACGACGTGCAAAGCGATGCGCTCAAAGACAAGCGCATTTGCGTGCTGGGCTATGGCAGCCAGGGGCGCGCCCACGCGCAGAACCTACGCGACTCTGGCTTCGACGTTGTCGCCGGGGTGCGCAAGGGCGGCAAAGGCTGGACCAATGCGCGCGCCGACAAGATCGACACAGCCGAACCCGCCGCCGCGGTCGAAAGCGCCGATTTGATCGCCGTCCTAGCGCCCGACATGGCGCAGGGGGCGATCTATAACGAGATCATCACGCCAAAGGCCATAGACGGCGCGACCTTGCTGTTCGCGCACGGCTTCTCGATTCACTACGGGCGCGTGAAGCCGCGTTCCGACATGGACGTGGTGCTGGTCGCGCCGAAGGGTCCGGGCGACTTGGTGCGGCGCGAATTTGTGCGCGGGCGCGGCGTGCCAGCGCTGTTCGCTGTCCACCAGAACTCGAGCGGCCAGGGACGCGATACCACGATGGCCTACGCGAAGGGCATCGGCGGCGCGACAGGCGGCCTGATTGAAACCAGTTTCGCAGAAGAGACCGAGACCGATCTCTTCGGCGAACAGGCTGTGTTGTGCGGCGGCGCCAAGGAATTGGTCATGGCCGGCTACCAAACCTTGGTCGAGGCCGGCTATCAGCCCGAAGTCGCCTATTTCGAGTGCATGCATGAGCTCAAGCTCATCGTCGACCTCTTCTATGAGGGCGGCGTCTCGAAGATGCACGACTTCATCTCCGAGACCGCCAAGTATGGCGCCGTGGTTTCCGGCCCGCGCATCATCACCGAGGAGACGCGCGCGCGCATGCGCGAGGTGCTGAAGGATATCCAATCGGGCAATTTCGCGCGCGATTGGATCCTCGAGAACCAGGCCGGCAAGCCCCGCTATAGCGCGATGCTGAACGCCGATCGCACCCACGGAATCGAGAAGACGGGCGCGGCGCTCCGCGAACGCATGCCTTGGCTCAAATCGCCGACGAACGCCTGAACGAGAGCCCCGTGACCAAGAGCGCCGCCTCCCCCTCGCCCACGCAGATGACCGCTCCGAAAACGGGCGCGCGGCTCGTTGTCGAGGCGCTCGAACGCGAAGGCGTTGAAATCGTCTTCGGCTATCCGGGCGGAGCCATCATGCCCGTGTACGACGCGATAACGGAGGCGCGGTTCAGACACATTCTGGTGCGCCACGAACAGGGCGCGGCGTTTGCCGCCGACGCATATGCGCGCGTCACAGGCAAGCCCGGGGTGTGCATGGCGACGTCGGGGCCCGGGGCGACAAATCTGGTCACAGGCATCGCCAACGCGGTGATGGATTCGGTGCCGATGGTGGCGATCACCGGCAATGTCGCCTCGCCGCTCATGGGCACGGATGCGTTTCAGGAAATCGACATCCTGGGTGTCACGCTGCCGATCGTGAAGCACTCATGGATCATCCGCGATCCAGCCGACATCCCGGCGGTGTTCGCGGAAGCCTTTCACATTGCGGCTTCGGGGCGCCCTGGCCCCGTCCTGATCGACTTGCCCAAGGATGTGCAAGTCGGAGTCGCCGCCGCGCCGCGCTCTGCCAAACCCCCACAGCCGCCGGCGCGGCGGTACGACTCACTTCATGTTCGCCGCGCCGATGCGGCGATTGGATTGGCGGAGCGGCCGCTCCTGTACATAGGCGGCGGCGTCCGCATCGCCGGCGCCGTCGATGAAGTGCGCGCCTTCGCGCGCGCGACGGGCATTCCGGCCGTGTCGACATTGCAGGGCCTGGGCGTTCTGCCGCGCGATTGGCCGGGGCACCTCGGCATGCTGGGCATGCACGGCTCGCGCGCCGCCAATGAAGCAGTCCAGGCGTGCGACTTGCTGATCGTGCTGGGCGCGCGCTTCGACGATCGCGCGACGGGCAAACTCGCCGAATTCGCGCCACATGCGTGCGTCGTCCACGTCGACATCGACTCCGCCGAAATCGGCAAACTGCGCGCCGCCCACGTCGCGGTGACGGGTGACATCAAGACAATTCTGCCAGAGCTTTCGCCGCGCCCGCCGGCAATCACGCCTTGGATCGAACGCTGCATACGTGACCGCGCCGCCTGCGAGCCGCGCTATGACGCGCCGGGCGATGGGGTTTATGCGCCTGCTTTGCTCAACGAGTTGTCGAAGCGCGCGGGCGACGCATTCATCGCGGCCTGCGATGTCGGCCAGCATCAGATGTGGGCGGCGCAACACTGCCATTTCCCATCGCCCGAGGCGCATCTGACATCCGGCGGTCTGGGCGCCATGGGCTACGGGCTGCCAGCCGGGATGGCGGCCAAACTGGCGCGTCCGGACGCCAACGTCGTCACCATCTCCGGCGACGGCTCCTTCATCATGAACATTCAGGAGCTCGCGACGCTGAGGCGCTACGACATCGCGCTGAAAGTGCTGCTCTTGGACAATTCCGCTTTGGGCTTGGTGCGCCAATGGCAGCACCTCTTCTTCGACAAAAACTACAGCGAGATCGACCTCTCCGATAATCCGGACTTTGCCGCGGTCGCACGCGCATTCGGCGTCGACGCCTTCCGAATTAGTCGGCGCGAGGAGGTTTCACCCGGGATCGATCGCCTGTTGGCGGCGCCGGGTCCCTGTCTCGCGCATGTGATCATCGACCCCAACGAACACGTTTGGCCCTTGGTGCCGCCCGGCAAAAGCAACGCCGACATGATGCACGGAGAATCTCCATGAACGACGCCTTCATCCTCCATATCGATTTTGCCGAAGGCTCGCTGCAGCGTTTGATCGGCGTCATCGAACGGCGCGGCTTCGACATCGACCGCATGACCCTAACCGAAAACGGCGCCCATCGCGAAGTGCGCCTCTGCGTGCGCGCGCGCGACGCCGGCCGCTGCATGGAAGTGCTTGGGCGTCAACTCGACCGGTTGATTGGCGTCCGGCGCATCTCGGCCACCTCCTTTGCCCAGGTAGAGGAGGCATCACGGTGCACAGCGTAAGGGAGCGCGACCCCAATCGCGTCATCGTATTCGATACAACGCTTCGCGACGGCGAGCAGGCGCCGGGCTTCTCCATGAGCGCTGACGTCAAGCTGCGCATGACCGAAGCGCTGCGCGACCTTGGCGTCGACGTGATCGAAGCAGGTTTCGCCGCCGCATCGCCCGGCGACGAAGAGGCTGTGCGCCGCGTTTCAGGCGAGATCGATGGCCCCACCTTCTGTTCGCTATCGCGCGCGACGGAGAGCGACATCAACGCCGCCCACCGCGCCCTCTCCCACAATCGACGCCGGCGCATCCACATCTTCCTCGGCACAAGCCCGATCCATCGCGCGGCGAAGTTCAAGATGACCGCCGACGAAGTGTTGGCCCAGGCGGTGTGCGCGGTCGCTTATGCGCGCACTCTGTTCGACGACGTTGAATTCTCAGCGGAAGACGCCATTCGCACCGAACCAGAGTTCCTGGGCGATGTGATGGAGGCGGTCGCCGAAGCCGGCGCCGCGACACTCAACGCTCCCGACACAGTCGGCTATTCGACGCCCGCTGAAATCCACCAGCTCTTCGCGCGTCTCAAGAAGCGCGTGTCGCGCTTTCCGGACGTGGTGCTCTCCACCCATTGCCACGACGATCTGGGCATGGCGGTCGCTAACACGCTCTCAGCCGTGCAGGCCGGCGCGCGGCAGGTCGAAGTCGCCATCAACGGCATCGGCGAACGCGCCGGCAATTGCGCCTTGGAAGAGGTGGTGATGGCATTCAAGACCCGCGCCGATCAGTTCGGCGTGGAGACTGGCATCGATACGACCAAGCTCGTTGGCATCAGCCGGCTCTTGAGCGAAGTCACCCAATCTCCCGTCGTGCGCAACAAGGCCGTCGTCGGAATCAACGCGTTCGCGCACGAAGCTGGCATCCATCAGCACGGCGTAATGGCGGACGCTCGCACCTACGAAATCATGCGACCGCAGGATGTGGGCTTCAGCGAGACGTCATTCGTCCTCGGCAAGCATTCCGGCCGTCACGCCGTTGCAAAACGCGCCACTGTTCTGGGATTCGACTTGAGCGACGTTGAGATCAATACGCTATTCGCCAGCTTCAAGCGCCGCGCAGACGAGATCGGCGAGATCAGCGACGCCGAACTCAGAGGCCTGATCGCCGCAAGCGCAAGATTGGGAGGCGCCAGTGCCGTCGCCTAAGCCCCGCACCTTATTCGACAAGGTCTGGGACGCCCACATCGTCCAAGCGGAGACGGCCGACACGTCGGCCGTGATCTATGTCGACTTGCATCTGGTTCACGAGGTGACGAGCCCGCAGGCCTTCTCGGAACTCGATTCACGTGGACTAAAGGTCCGCCGCCCGGATCGCACCTACGCCACACTCGATCACTCAACGCCCACTCTTCCTCCACAGCAACATGGCGCTCGGCCGTACGTCACGCCCGCGGCTGAAGCACAGGTCGCAACCTTAGAGACAAATTGCGCGCGCCACGGCATTGCGCTCGCTGGCTGGAACAGCGCTGACCGCGGCGTCGTGCATGTGATGGCGCCCGAACTGGGGCTCACCCAGCCCGGCATGGTCGTCGTGTGTGGCGACAGTCACACCGCTACCCACGGCGCCTTCGGCGCACTCGCCTTCGGCATTGGCACGTCAGAAGTCGCGCACGTGCTTGCGACCCAATGCCTGCTGCAACGGAAGCCCAAGCGCATGCGCGTCACGGTCAACGGACAATTGCAGCCGGGCGTCGCGGCGAAAGACCTGACGCTGGCGGTGATCGCCGCGATCGGGTTCGGCGGGGGGTCCGGTCACGTGATCGAATATTCAGGCGATGCCATCCGCGCGCTCGATGTCGAGGGCCGCATGACGCTCTGCAACATGTCGATCGAAGCCGGCGCGCGCGCCGGCATGGTTGCGCCCGATGAGAAAGCGATTCGCTATCTCCGCGGCCGCGCCCGCGCGCCGAGCGGGGCGGCGCTCGAGGCGACGGCTGGTCGTTGGCTCGAACTCGCCACCGATAAGGGCGCGATGTTCGACAAAGAGATCGCGATCGACGCCTCAACCATCGCGCCCATGGCGACCTACGGCACCACGCCGGACGCCGCCATCGCAATCGGCGCACCGACCCCCACCCCTGAAACACCCTCAGAGGAAAAGGCGCTGGCCTATATGGGATTCCAAGCCGGGGCGCCAACGACGGAAGCCACAGTCGATGTCGTGTTTGTGGGATCTTGCACGAACGGACGGTTGTCGGATTTGCGGGCCGCCGCCGACATCCTTCGCGGCCGCCAGGTCAAATCCGGCGTGCGCATGCTCGTGGTCCCGGGCTCGGAAGCGGTCAAGCGGCAAGCCGAAGCGGAAGGCCTCGACCGTGTCTTCGTCGACGCCGGCGCAGAATGGCGTTTGCCGGGATGTTCCATGTGCATCGCCATGAACGGCGATGTGGTTGGACCAGGCCAGCTCGCGATCTCGACCTCGAATCGCAATTTCGAAGGGCGCCAAGGCAAGGGCGCGCGCACCATCCTCGCAAGCCCCGCCACCGCGGCGGCAAGCGCGGTCGCAGGCGTGCTCACCGATCCACGAACTTTCGCAGCAGAGGCGACCGATGCCTGAGCCCTTCACACGCCTCACGTCGCACACGTTCGTGCTTCCCCACGACAGCATCGACACCGACCAGATCATTCCGGCGCGCTTTCTTACCACGACGACACGCGAGGGCCTGGGCGCCAAGGCGTTCTACGATTGGCGCTACGACGCCAACGGAAACGCCGTCGCAGACGAGCCGTTGAACACGCTAGACGCCAACGAGCATCGCATTCTGGTGGCGGGCGACAATTTCGGCTGCGGCTCGTCGCGCGAACACGCGCCTTGGGCGCTTCTCGATTACGGCTTCCGGGCCGTCATCTCCACCCAGATCGCCGACATCTTCACGTCGAATGCGCTGACGAACGGTCTCCTGCCGATTACGATCGACAGCGTCACCCACGCACGCCTCATGAAGGCGCCCGGCGCGCAAGTGGCGATCGATCTTGAGCTGAGCGAACTCGCGCTCGGCAATGAGCTGCCGGTCAAATTTGCGGTCGAACCTTTCGCGCGCAAGTGCCTGATAGAAGACGTCGATACGCTGGGATGGCTGCTCAATTGTTTGCCAGAAATCGAACGCTTTGAATCGAGGACCACATGACAACGTATAGGATAGCGCTTCTGCCTGGGGACGGCGTCGGCCCTGAAGTGACCGATGTCGCGCGCGACGCGCTTCACGCCATCAGCGACCGCTTTGGCCATACCTTCAAATTCGACAGCCAATTGATCGGGGGCGTGGCTATCGACGCTACGGGCGAACCGCTGACCCAGGAGACCATCGTCGCCTGCCGTCAGGCGCACGCCGTCTTCCTGGGCGCTGTGGGCGGCGCCAAGTGGGATCGCAGCCCCCGGCGTCCCGAACAAGGCTTGCTTGAATTGCGCAAAGCGCTTGGCGTCTTCGCCAATATCCGGCCAACGCGCATTTACGATGCGCTCATCGATCGATCGCCGTTGCGCGCAGACATCGTCGCCGACGTCGACTTCGTGATCTTCCGCGAACTGACCGGCGGGGCCTATTTCGGTGAAAAGCGGCGTCGCGCCGACTTCGCCAGCGACGAATGCGTTTACACGGCGGCCGAGATCGAACGCATCGCCCACGCCGCGTTCGCCGCAGCCCGCGCGCGTCGCGGCAAGGTCACCTCGGTCGATAAGTGCAATGTTCTGGAGACGAGCCGCTTGTGGCGCGAAGTGGTGACCCGCGTTCACAGCGAGCGTTATAGCGACGTGCGTCTTGAACACGCGCTCGTGGATTCCACGGCGATGCACCTTATCCGCCATCCGCGCGCGTTCGACGTAATCCTGACAGAGAACATGTTTGGCGACATTCTCTCGGACGAGGCCGCAATGCTCGGCGGCTCAATCGGACTTGCGCCATCAGCTTCGCTCGGAGCCTCAGGGCCTGGCCTGTTCGAGCCAGTGCATGGATCCGCGCCCGATATTGCGGGCCGCGACCTCTGCAATCCGATCGGCGCCATCCTCTCCGTCGCGCTTATGCTTCGCTACGGACTGCGTTTGGTCGACGAAGCCAATGCCGTCGAGAGCGCGGTTGAGCGCGTACTCACGGGCGGCGCGCGCACTGCCGATCTCGGCGGCGAATATGGCTGCCGCGCTATGGGCGAAGCCATCGCCGATGAAGTTCAACGATCGGCGTCGTCGACGCACCACGTGCAGATGCACTGGGGTTGAGTGTGAGGAGTTTGGCGTGAGTTTGGTCCCTTTCGACGATCGAGACGGCTGGATTTGGCTCGATGGATGCTTCGTGCCCTGGCGCGAGGCGAACCCGCACGTCCTGAGCCACGGCATGCACTACGCGTCCGCCGTATTTGAAGGCGAACGTATGTACAATGGCCGCATCTTTGCGCTCGAAGCCCACACCAAGCGGCTCTTCAAGTCGGCGGAGCATCTCGATCTTGAGATCCCTTATGCGCAAGACGTCATCAACCAGGCCTCCATCGAGACCTGCGTGAAGAACAACCTCCGCGAATGCTACGTCCGCCCAATCGCTTGGCGGGGGCCTGAGCAATTGAGCGTGTCTGCCTTGAAAACCAAAACCCATGTGGCGATCGCTGTCTGGGAATGGCCTAAGTATTTCGACGAGGCGCGCTTCGCGCGCGGCGTGCGCTTGTGCTGGGCGAAGTACCGCCGCCCGCCCGCCACGTGCGCGCCCACGGCCGCGAAGGCGGCGGGGCTCTACATGATTTGCACAGTATCGAAGAACGCGGCCGAAAGAGCCGGATACGACGACGCCTTGATGCTTGATGCCTCCGGAGCCATCGCCGAAACCACTGCCGCCAACATCTTCTTCGTGCGCGATGGAACTCTCCACACGCCCACGCCAGACTGCTTCCTCGATGGCATCACCCGCCAGAATGTCATCGCGCTCGCCCGCGCACGCGGTCTCCGCGTCGTCGAGCGGCGGATCGAGCCAGCTGAACTTTCGAGCTTTTCCGAGTGCTTCATTGTCGGCACGGCCGCTGAGGTCACGCCAGTGGGCGAGATCGGCGAACACCGTTTCCAACCGGGGGCGCTGACGTTCGACCTTGTCCAGCGTTACACGAACCTAGTCCACGCACAGGAAGAAGTCAGGGACATGGCGCTCGCTTAGCGCCTTGATAACAGGCGTGCATGATCGAACGGGCGAAGACCATTGTCGTGAAAGTTGGATCGTCGCTCTTGGTTCATGACGAGGGCGATGAGCCGGCGCGGGGCTGGCTCGCCGCGCTCGCTGACGATGTCGCCGCGGCGCTTCAATCCGGTCAGCGGGTTGTGATCGTATCCTCCGGCGCCATCGCGCTAGGGCGGCGGATGCTGGGATTACCGCGCTCTGCGCGGCTTGAAGAAAAGCAAGCCGCGGCCGCCGCCGGGCAAGCCCGCTTGATGGCCGCCTATGCCGAGGCGTTCGCCCGCCATGACGTGCATGTGGCGCAGGCGCTCCTCACCTTGGACGACACGGAACGCCGGCGGCGCTGGTTGAACGCGCGCGCTACCTTGCTGACGCTCATCAATTTGGGCGCCGTGCCCATCGTTAATGAGAATGACACCGTCGCCACCGCCGAGATCCGATACGGCGACAATGACCGCCTCGCCGCGCGCGCCGCCCAGATGATCTCGGCCGATCTGCTCGTGCTCTTGTCGGACATCGACGGCCTTTACCGCAGCGACCCGCGGCGCGACGCAAACGCCGTATTTGTGCCAGAGGTGCGCGAGATTACAGCCGAGATCGAAGCGTTGGCCGGCCCGGCTGGCAAGTTCGGGTCCGGCGGTATGCGGACAAAAATCGAGGCCGCGAAGATCGCCATGCAGGCGGGTTGCACGGTTGCGATCACGAACGGTCGCGCGCCCCGTCCGCTCACGCGGCTCCGCGAAGGCGCCCGCGCCACCTGGTTCTTGGCAAGCGAGAGTCCTCGCGCGGCATACAAGGCCTGGATTGGCGGCGCGCTCGCGCCTCATGGCGTACTTGTGGTCGATGACGGCGCAGCCCTTGCCTTGCGCGCCGGCAAGAGCCTGCTCGCGGCCGGCGTTGCGAGCGTCAACGGCGCATTCGACAAGGGAGATGCTGTCCGCATACTCGATACGCATGATCGAGAAGTCGCGCGCGGCCTCGTGCGCTTCGATGCGAGCGAGGCCCGGCGCATCCGCGGCCTGAAAAGCGGGGCGATCGCAAGCGCATTGGGCTACGAATCCGGTCCGGTGTTCGTTCATGCCGACGATCTCGTGCTTGCATGATAGGCGTGTCGCATGGCTGACGTATCGCTCCTTGCCGCGCAAATGCACGCGATCGGGCAGAACGCCCAGACGGCTGCGGCATTGCTTCGTCAGGCCGGCGCGGCGGCGAGGACTGAAGGCCTCAAGGCCATGGCGCGGCGCCTACGCCGAAACGCGCCTTCCATTCTCGAAGCCAATCGCAACGACGCCGCCCGCGCCCGTAGTGCAAGCATGCCGGCACACCTACTCGATCGCCTGCTCCTAGATGATGTGCGCCTTGAAGCGATCGCCGTGAGTCTTGAGGCGGTCGCGGCGCAACCCGATCCGGTGGGCGCTGTGATTTCCGAATGGCGGCGTCCGAATGGCTTGGCGTTCCAGCGCGTGCGCGTCCCGATCGGCGTTATTGGCATGATTTTCGAGAGCCGGCCGAATGTCGCTGCCGAGGCCGCCGCGCTCGCCCTGCGCTCGGCGAACGCCATCATCTTGCGCGGGGGATCCGATGGCGCGGCGAGCGTCACCGCCATTGTGAGCGCCTCGCGCGAAGCGATTCATGAGGCGGGCTTGCCGGAAAATGCGATCCAGGTTGCGCCCAACAATGACCGCGCCGCTGTCGGCATGATGCTGGCGGGGCTCGATGGCGCCATCGACGTCATTGTGCCGCGCGGGGGAAAATCCCTTGTCGCGCGCGTGCAAGAGGACGCGCGCGTGCCGGTCTTTGCCCACTTTGAGGGTGTTTGCCACACTTACGTGCACGCAGACGCCGACCCAGCCATGGCAATTGCTATCGTGCTCAACGCCAAGATGCGGCGCGTCTCCGTCTGCGGCGCCACCGAGACGTTGCTTATCGATCGCGCAATCGCCCCGCGCCTCTTGCCGCTCCTTGCGTCCACGCTCACGGCCGCGGGATGTTCGCTGCGCGGCGACGATCAAGCGCGCGCCATTGTCGCGATGGACACCGCAACGGAAAGCGACTGGCGTACGGAATATCTGGCGCCAATTCTGGCCGTGCGCGTCGTCGACGGTCTGGAGGCGGCCATAGCCCATATCGCCGTTTATGGCTCGCAACATACTGACAGCATTGTCACCGAAGATCACGAGGCGGCGGACACATTTCTTCGCGATGTCGACAGCGCCATCGTATTGCACAATGCCTCGACGCAGTTCGCCGACGGCGGCGAATTCGGCTTTGGAGCGGAGATCGGGATCGCGACCGGGCGCCTGCACGCGCGCGGCCCCGTCGGCGCCGAGCAATTGACCACGTTCAAGTACGTTGTGCGAGGCGACGGCCAAACGCGAGGCTAGCGCCAGCAATCCGGGCACGCTCCGAAAAGCCGCCTGAGCGGCGCTTTCAATCTAGCCTAAGTCATTGAAAACATTGGAGCGGGCGATGAGATTCGAACTCACGACCCCAACCTTGGCAAGGTTGTGCTCTACCCCTGAGCTACGCCCGCGTCCGTGGGGTGGCCCGGACTGACGCCCCGGCCTGAGGGGCGCTCATATCGCAGAGCGGCGAGGCCGGCGCAAGGGCGTTCGGTGCAAGCCCTATGGGCCTGGCGGCGACTGGCGCCGCCAGGCGCCGAGTTTGGGTTATCGGCCGCGCCGATTCAACATCGACAGCGCGAGGCCGGCTAGCAATCCCACGCCGGCGGCCACTCCGACAGCGGCGATCGGGCGCGCGCGCACCTGCTTGCCTACGCGCGCCAAGCCGCCGTTTACGTGTTCGCCAAGACCATTCCATTGCAGCGTGATCAGATTGCCGATGTCGTTGGTGAGCTGCGACAGATCCTTCTGTAGCGTTGTCACGTCTTCACGGAGATCGATCGCGCCATTGCGCCGATGACGGGTCTCGTATGCTTGGGCCATCTTTGCTTACTCCATCACCATGCAGCTTCCCGCGTCGCCGCAGCAGCTGAGGTGAACGAAACTTAGTGTGCAAAGTTCCGGCGTTGTGCGACCATCGTCACGCTGCGCGCGGCGCGGCCCGAGTCGGTGCCATTTCTCCACAGGAAGCGCGTCCGCGCTTCAGGTTGCCTACTCCCCCGGCTCCGCCTTGCGCGGCGGCTTCAGCCGGCGGCGGTTGATGTGGCTGTCCGGGGCGATGTGCCCCTCCGGCGTGCGGCCGCGGAAATAATCGCGCTGCCAGCCGTGCTTCACCGCCTCAGCGTCCTTGTCGCCCAGCTTCTCCAGGAAGTTGGTGCGGCTCGCGCCCCACGCTTCGTATTGACGCTTCAAATCCGGATCGTCGTGAATCGACTTCACGATCGGCTGCACCTCGTCCATCTGCTCGTGCGGCAGCGGAAAGATGAAACAGAACGGCTCGTCCTTCTTGAACGAGATCATGCCGGGGCGCGTGAAGCGCCAATTCATCGTGAAGGGAAACGGCAGCCAGTAGGTCTCGACGACGCCGGCGAGCGGCTGGATGCCGTCCTTGATGTGATTGGGCGGGCCGCCGGCCCACAAATCCCAGCCCACTTCGGTGCGGAAGAGATAGCCGGTGTGAAACGTCAGCACGCCGCCGGAGAAATGCGAAACGGCCCAGCGGTCCAAGTGCGCTTTCGTTGTGTCGCCATCGGGATCGAGGCGGATGTCTTCAATGCGCGGCCCGCCGTTCCACGTTGCGGTGAAGCTGACCGGCGAAAGCAACTGCCAGCCGGTCGTGTTCGCCACCACCAGCGGCAGACAGCGGTACGGGTGCCGGTCGGAGAAGCGATCCATCCACTCGCGGTCGGGCGTGCCGGGCACGAGTTCCGCCGGCTGCGGATCCACTTGATAGCAGGTAAGTTTCATGCGTTGCCCTAATCGTCGGCGCCGGCTGGGCGCGGTGCGCTCAATCTGCGCTTGTGAATGTGGTCGCTTACGATCTCGCCCTTGATTGTCTTGCCCGCGAAATAGTGGCGTTGCCACACTTGAGCTTGCGCTTCGGGATCGCCGGCGCGCACGCGTGCATTGAAGGCGCTGCGGTCTTCCATCCAGGCGCGCGCGTCCGCCTCAAGTTCGGGATCGTCCTTCAGCTGTTTGATCACGGGCTCACAGGAATCGATCGCCGCGTGCGGCGCCGGCATGATCATGCAGAACGGTTCGCCTTGCTCGAACGAGACTGTTCCTGGCGCGGTGAAGCGCCAGTTCATCGTGAAGGGCTGCGGCAGCCAGCTGGTCTCAACAATGCCGGTGAGCGGCTGGATGCCATGCTTGATCCAGTTGGGCGCGCCCCCTACCCACATGTCCCAGCCGGGGTCGGTGCGAAACAGATAGCCCGCGCCGAAGGTCAGCACGCCGCGCGCGAACATCGAACCGACGAAGTGCTTGTGGATGCCGCCTTCGGAGTCGATCGTTATGTCGGCGATTTTCGGCCCGCCGTTCCAGGTGGCGCGGAACGGGCGCGGCACGAGGATCTCCCAGCCGGTGCAGTTGGCGATGGCGAGCGGCAGGCAGCGGTAGGGATGGCGGTCGGTGAACTCTTCCATCCAGTCGCGTTCCGGCCGGCCGGGCCGAATTTCGGGCGGGTAAGTCTGCAGCGGGTAGCAAGTCAGCTTCATCGCTGCGATTTATAGGGCCAAATGAGCGCGCCGCCACAGACCGCACCCAAAGGAGGCCCGGAGAGCGAGGCGGACCTCTACGCCCGCTTCGATGCGCTCGGCATCAAACACCTGACCCACCGCCACCGGCCCGTCTTCACCGTGGAGGAAGGGCGCGACCTCAAAGCCTCAATGCCCGGCGGGCACACGAAGAACCTCTTCCTCAAGGACAAGAAGGGCGCGACCTTCCTGATCTCCGCCATCTCCGACACCGCAATCGATCTGAACGCGGTCTCCAAGCTGATCGGCGCGGGCCGATTCTCGTTCGGCTCGGCGGCGCGGCTGATGCAGCACTTGGGCGTCGAGCCCGGTTCGGTGACGCTGTTCGCGCTAATCAACGATCCAGAACACGCCGTCACGCTCATCCTCGACGAAGCGCTGTTCGAGCACGATCCGGTGAATTTCCATCCGCTCCGAAACGACGCCACCACCGCGATCAACCCGGCGGACATGCTGAAATTCGTACGCTCGCTCGGGCGCGAGCCGATCCGGCTCGCCTTTGACGCCCAAGGGTTACCGGCCAGAATTGAACCGGACGCCGCCCCGGCCCATCTTTAGGCCCGAACGAGGGAACGAATGACTTTCATCGACGGCGCCGCGCCGCCCGAAACCGACATCGTCAAAGAAGGCACTGATCAGGGCTTCATGGCCGAAGTCATCGAACCGTCTCGCCAAACGCCGGTGATCGTGGATTTCTGGGCGCCCTGGTGTGGCCCTTGTCGCACGCTCGGCCCGCCCTTGGAAAAAGCTGTGCGCGCCACGGGCGGCAAAGTGCGGCTGGTGAAGATCAATATCGACGAGAACCCGGGCGTCGCCGGCCAGCTTGGCGTGCGCTCGATACCGGCCGTGTACGCTTTCGATCAAGGCCGCCCCGTCGACGGCTTCATGGGCGCGATCCCCGAAAGCCAGATCAAGCTCTTCGTCGATCGCCTCGCCGGCGCCGACATGAGCGCCGAAATCGAGCCGCTGCTGTCTCAAGCGGCGGAATCGCTGAAGCTCGGCGACCTTGGCGGCGCGGCGCAAGGCTACGGCGCGGCGCTGCAGCTCGATCCCGCCAACACCAAAGCGCTCGCCGGCATGGCGCGCGTCATGCTGCAGAGCGGCGACGTCGATCAGGCGCGCGCCGTGCTTGAGATGGTCGCGCCGGAAAAAGGTGACGATCCCGAAATTGCCGGCGTCCGCGCCGCGCTTGAACTCGCCGCGGGCGCCGCTGAGGCCGGCGACAGCGATGAACTCGGCGCCATGGTCGCCGCCAACCCAAAAGACTTCCAGGCCCGCTTCGATTACGCCGAAGCGCTGTCGGCGCGCGGCAATCTTGAGGAAGCGAGCGAGCAATTGCTTGCCATCATCGAACGAAATCGCGATTGGAACGAAGGCGCCGCGCGCACGCAGCTCTTGAAGATCTTCGACGCCGCCGGGCCAACTTCCGATGTGACCAAGCAGGGACGCCGCAAGCTGTCGGCGATTTTGTTCTCGTGAGCGCGTTTGGCTATCGCAGACCGTCTGACCTTCCCCAGACGATCCCACTCTTCCCGCTGGTCGGCGCGATCCTGATGCCGCGCGGCGTGTTGGCGCTTAACATCTTCGAGCCGCGCTATCTCAACATGATCGACGATGCGTTGGGGGGCGAGCGACTGATCGGCATGATCCAGCCGGCGACCGGCGACGAGAACAACCCCATGCCCGACCTTGCCGATGTCGGCACTGTCGGCCGCATCACGGCTTTTTCCGAAACCGACGATGGGCGCTATCTTATCACGCTCACCGGCGTGTGCCGTTTCGATCTCGGCCAAGAGCTGGAGGCAGGCACGCCCTATCGCCAAGCGTTGGTCGAATACGAAGGCTTCGCCGACGACTTCACCCAAGCGCGCGGCGAACGCATCGATCGCAGCGGCCTCATCCGATCGCTCAAGAGCTACGCTTCACTGCACGGCTTCCAGGTCGATTGGAAGTCTGTCGAGCAGGCGCCGACCGAGACTATCGTCAACGTCGCCGCGCAAATCTGCCCCTTCGATCCCGCCGCCAAGCAAGCGATGCTGGAAGCGGTTTCGCTCGAAGACCGCACACAGGCCTTGCTCGCGCTGTTGGAATGGGACCGCGCCGCCGGCGACGAACAACGGCCGCTGCAATGAGCGAGGTCGATCCCAAGCTGCTCGAAGTGCTGGTCTGCCCGCAAACGCGCACGCCGCTCCGCTACGACCGCGAACGCCAGGAGCTAATTAGCGAACGCGCGCGCCTGGCCTATCCCGTCCGCGACGGCGTGCCGATCATGCTGATCGACGAAGCGCGCGAACTGGGAGCGGACGAATGAGCGAGCTTCATGTCACTCCGCCAAAAAACGGCGACCGCCCCTGGCCGACCGATCTCGTCTTCGACCGCGCCGCCAAAGCGCTCACCATCGCCTTCGACGACGGCGCGCATTTCGAAATCCCGTTCGAGCTGCTGCGCATCGAAAGCCCCTCCGCCGAGAACAAAGGCCATGGCGCCAACGTCCCGCCGCCGGTGACGGGCAAAGCCAACGTCAATGTTGTGCGGGCCGAGCCGGTCGGCCGCTACGCCGTTCGTATCGTCTTCGACGACGGCCACGACACTGGGCTTTACCCTTGGGACCTGCTCTACGATCTGGGGCGGGAGAAGGACGAGCGACTGCGCGTGTACCGCGAGACGCTGCGGCTTCGGGCGTTGCGGGATGAGGCTTAGCGGAACGGTCCGGCTTCTCCACCTGTTGACCGCGCGCCATGATCCGCAAACTCAAGTCGGGGGAATACCGGCTCTATTCGCGTAAGAAGAATCCGAAAACCGGCAAGCGCCGCGGCTCGGCGTGTGCCCATGGTCACAGCGACACGGTTAGCGCTCCGCTACCTTCTCCTCATCGAGGGACGCAACGCTTCGATCCAAGAGGAGCAAGAGCAATGACCCAAATTCTATAGCCTGATCCTAGCAGCCCTGCTGCTGGCGCCCGTCGCCTATGCGACGCTGAACCAGGCCGCGCAGATCGTCGCCTAACCGTCCAAACGAAAAACCCACTCCGAAGATCGCGACCATGACCAAGTTCTACGCCCTCATCGCCGCCTGCGCCGTGTTCATTCCGGTCGCCTGGATTGTGATGAACCAAGCCGCGCAGATCGTCGCGTAGCTCCCCGCGACGCTCCACTAGCCCCCTGAACAGCGCGGCCTTGTAGAGAAGGGCGCGGAGGCAGCTCCCCCTCCGCGCCTTTCGCCTATTTCGGAACAACGTGCCGCCGCTGTTCCCACGGAACGCTTCGGGCATGCCGCCGTTTCTCGGGCGCCGCGATGGAGTGCTTCATGCTTGACCTCATCACGCCGATTTCGGCGCTGGTTCCCTATCTCGTGATTCTGGCAGCGCTTGCCGCGATCCCGACCGACGCGCTCGCACACCACGATGATGCGGATTGATCAGAATAGCGCCGCCGCCGCGTAGGCGAGCGCCGCCACGAACGCGACGATCAACGAGACCCGGTCTGACACCGCGTGCACGACGGGATCGTCCGGCATTTCACCCCGCCCTGTCATAAGCCACACCCGGCAAAGCCAAAAGATCGACGCCGCCGGCAGGACCCAGAGCCACGCTGGCGCGCTGTAGGTGCGCATGGCCACATCGCTCTGCACATAAAGCGCAAGCACCAGGCTCGCCGCGAAGGCTGAGGCTATCCCCAAGGCTTTCAGCACCGGCGCGTCGGCGAGCTGATAGCCGCGACGGATGTTCTCCGGCGCACCCTCGATCTCCGTGACGCGCTTCACCAAAGCCAAACTCAAGAAGAAGAAGCCGCAAAACGCCAGCATCCAGGATGATGCCGGATGCCCCGACGCCTCGCCACCCAACAGCACACGCAGGCCATAGAGCGATGCCAGCACGAAAATGTCGGCGATCACCAACCGCTTCAGCCACACCGTGTAGAGAACCGACAGCGTGAGATAGAGCGCGGTGTATTCTGCGAGCCCCGCGACCCAGCCGACCAGCAGGGCAGCCGCCGCAAGCCCGGCCGCCACAACCAGCCCTCTCGCCGGCGACAGCGCGCCGCTGGCGAAGGGCCGATGGCGCTTGCGCGGATGGCGGCGGTCGGCGGGAATGTCGAACGCGTCGTTGAAAAGATAGACGCTCGAGGCCGCGCAGCAGAGCGCGAAGAAGGCGAGCAGCGCATTGCTCCAGCCCACCGTATCTGACCAGCCCTGTGCGGCGATCAGCGGGATGAAGACGAGGACATTCTTCACCCATTGCCGTGGCCTGAGAGCCTGCTCCAAGGCTGCACGGACATCGCGTTCGTCGGCGACCACGCGCTCCACGGGGGCGATTGCGCGCGCTCGCTCCACGAGGTGAGCGTCAGCATTCACCACCACCGCCGCCTTCGCCTTCTCCCAGACCTTGAGATCCGCCATTTCGTTGGCGGCATAGACGAAGCCTTGCGGATAGGCGGCAGCGAGGGCCTCCGCCTTGCGCGCCGATTTGAGGTTGGTCACGCCATCGGAGGCGAACACGTCGTCGAACAGGCCGACATGGGCCGCGATCGCTTCGGCGATCTTGCGATCCGTCGCCGTCGCAAGGGCTAAAGTCCGCCCCTTCGCCTTCTCCTCTCGCAGCCACGCAAGCACGCGTTCGTCGTAGGGCAGCTCGTCCGGCTTGGGTGCATAGTCCGCGAGTTCGCGCTTCACATGCGCGCGACCCTTTGTGAACGAGAGCGCCAGCGGGACCGCACAGAGCGGTTGGGCCCCCAAGAACGCCAGGATCGACTCAAAAAACGTGTCGGCATGGATCAGCGTGCCGTCGAGATCGACGGCCAGCGGTAGCTCCGCTGTCTCCGGCTGTTCCACCCGCTCCGCTGACATTTCGCCTCTGGCGCGAACGCTATCAGCGTCCGCGGCGCGCACAATGGCGCGCATGTCTGGCGCGATGCTTACGCGGCCAAACTCTCGCCGCGCAATAATTTGGGCAGGGCGCCCGCGCCTCCCCCGGTGTTCCGTCGCAAGGCGTTAGAGCGCACCAGCCCCGGCTGTTAAGCATGCGCCGATGGCCCACCTTCTAACCCGCCGAAGCACCATGGCCGCGCTCGTTTCCTGCGCCGCGTGCGCACCAGCGCGCCTCGCCGCCGACAACGACCGACTCGACGCCACCCTGCGCGAGACGCGGACCGCGCATAACCTTCCCGGCTTGGCGGCGGCGGTCGTCCTCGGAGACGCGATCGTCGCAGTTGGCGTCGACGACGTGCGGCAGGTGGGCACGACAGACCGCATCACGCATGGCGACCGCTTTCACATCGCCTCCTGCACCAAGTCGATGACAGCAACGCTGGCTGCGATCGCGGTACGCAGCGGAGCGATTGACTGGACCACGAGTCTTGAAGCTTGTCTTCCAGACCTCGCCGCCGTGATTCGCGCCGATTATCGGAGTGCCACACTCGAACAGCTGCTCGCGCACGCGGCGCGTATGCCGACCTACACGCAACCGAGCGCCGAGCGCGTTGCGTGGATGCACGGATTACAGGGCGCGCCAGTCGTGCAGCGCACAACGTTCCTGCGCGAGGTGCTCGCGCCCGAGGAGCCCAACCTCGCCACCGGCGATGGCGCCTACTCGAACGTTGGCTACGTCGCCGCAGGCGCGATGCTCGAACGCGCAACTGGCGCCGCTTGGGAAGACCTGATCCACCGAGAACTTGCCGCGCCGATCGGCTGGCGAAGCGTGGGCTTCGGCTATCCGGCGACCGCCGCGTCGCCACACCAGCCGCGCGGCCACGGCATGGTCGATGGCCAGATTCAAGTGCTGCCGATGGATCCGGCAAGAGACTTGGCGACATGCCTCTATCCCGCAGGCGCCGTGCACCTTTCGATCGCGGACTTCGCTAGCTATGCGCGCGACCATCTGAACGGCTTGCGCGGTCGTCGCGCATTGCTGCCGCCAGAACTCTACGCGAAACTTCACACGCAACTTCCCGGCGCCACTGGCGTGTTCACGCTCGGCTGGGGCGTGCGTGAGGATGAGGAGCTCGGCCGCTTGCATTTCGGCGCCGGCAGCGGCGGC
This sequence comes from Caulobacteraceae bacterium, assembly GCA_052387215.1. GTDB lineage: Bacteria > Pseudomonadota > Alphaproteobacteria > Caulobacterales > Aquidulcibacteraceae > Vitreimonas. The sequence goes on along the minus strand of JBQTJK010000110.1, from coordinate 1,754 downwards.
TGGTTCTTCGCGCGCATCTGGATCGCGCCCGAACGTGACATGGCGGTCGCGGCGCTCTCAAACAGCGGCGACGCCGCGCTTGCCACACGCGATCTCACGCTCAGGCTATTCAGCGAATACGCTGCCTGACTACGCCGCCAGGCTTTCGCCGCGCAGCAGCTTGGGCAAATCGCCCGCGCCGCCGCCGGCGTATTTCATGAAGAACCGCCGCGCCGGGCCGACGGCGTTTACCGCGGCCAACCCCAATGTGCGCGCAGCGCGCAGCGGTTTGATGTCGTTGGAGAAGAGCTTGTCGAAGAACTCCATCCCGAGCGCCATGGTGACATTGTCGAACCGCCGCCAACGCTGATAGCGCTCCAGCGCCGAGACGTCGCCCGGATCGAGGCCAAGAGATACCGCATCGGCGATGCATTCCGCCAGCGCTGCGCAATCCTTCAGCCCAAGGTTCAAGCCCTGCCCCGCGAGCGGATGAATGCCGTGGGCGCTGTCGCCCGCCAACGCGACGCGGTGATCGATCATCCGCTCCGCCAATTGCAGCGACAGCGGATAGCCAAAACGCGGACCCTCCAGCGCAAGCTCGCCCAGAAAATCGCCAAAACGGCAGCCCAGCTCGGCGAGGAAGTCGCGCTCGTTCATGTTCAGCAACGCTTCCGCCGCCGCGCGCGGCTCGGCCCAGACGATATTTGCGCGGTTGTCTTTCAGCGGCAGGATTGCGAACGGCCCGTTCGGAAGGAAGAACTCGTGCGCCACCGCATCGTGAGGCTTTTCGTGCTGGATCGTCGCGACGATCGCGGTGACAGGATAGTCCCAGCCGATGGTGCGGATGCCGACGGCGCCGCGCACGAACGAGCGCCGCCCGTCTGTGCCGACAAGTAACGGCGAACGCAGCTTGCGCCCATCCGCCAGGGTCACTGTGGCGCCCGCCGGATCGCGCTCGATCGCGCCCACCGACATCGGTTGGATCATTTTGATGCTCGGCCGCGCCTTCACGGCGCTGTCGAGCGCGAGCCGCACGTGTCGCGCTTCAAGCATCAAACCAAGCGGCTCGTCCGTGTCGCGCATCTCGGCGCGGTCGAAATGCAAATGCAGCAGCGAGGGTCCACGCCCGAGCTTGCCGTCCGTCACCATGATCTGTTCGATCGGCTGAGCAACATCGTCGAGCTGTTCACCCAAACCCAGCGCGCGCCACATCCGGTATGACGCAAAGGCAATGGCGAACGCGCGGCCGTCAAATGTCGGCGCCAATGTGTCGGACGGCTTCGACGCATCGATCACGACAACCGACAGTCCAGCCTGATCCAGCGCCAGCGCCAGCGTCTGCCCTACCAGGCCGCCGCCGGAGAGGATCACCTCGGCGTTGAAGCCGCGTCCATTGCTCATATCGAACGATACCGCCGCGAGAGGCGCAACGTCGATGCGGCGCTGACGCGCAAGCAAGAGGCAGGGCGCCGTTTTTTTGAGCTATGGCGCTGGATCGCACCGTCGAAGGCTGCGCTCGCCTTGCCTCGCGGCGCAACGCTGAAACCAATCGCCCTCGAAGTTCAGGGGGCCGGAATGAGCGAAGAAATGAAGCGCGCGCACAGCAATCCCTCTCCGCAAGGGGAGGGTGTCGCGCGAAGCGCGACGGGTGGGGCGGCAGCGCGAGTTTTGCAGGCGTACCTGAGACCGCCCCTCCCGTCGCGAAACAAGTTTCGCCACACCCTCCCCTTGCGGGGAGGGATTGGTGCATTCGCAGCGTTGGCGGCGATCACACC
>JBQTJK010000109.1:0-12364 GCA_052387215.1 Caulobacteraceae bacterium | reverse complement strand
CTGCGCAATCTTCGTGACCGCGAAACTCGCAAGGACGCCCTAAACGCGTCGGCGTCGTGGAGCAGGTTCTAGTCTCGGCGGAGCCGGAATCACCAAAGTCCGGTTCTCGATTTCGTTCTCCCCGGCCCACGCCACTTCCATCGCCGCGCCCAAGCGCTATCTTAGAGACAAGGAGACGTGCATGTTCTGGGTCTGGATCACGGTTGCGGTGCTGGCCATCGTCGGCCTGTCGGTGTTCGCCGGCAAAGCGTTGAGCAAGACGAAGGGCCGCGTGAGCGCCGGCCGCCAGGATCAGATCACGGCGCTGAAGGCGTCCGGCGCGCTGCGCCACAGAAAATCGAACCGTCCGTAATGGCCGAGACGGCGCGCGCCGAGCTGCCGGAGGACAAGGCCGAGCGCTACGATGCGCTGCGCGCCGAGATCGCCGCGGTAATCGCCGGCGAACCTAACCGCACTGCGCGCTACGCGACGGCGGCGTCGCTGCTGGCGCAGACCTTCCCGGAGCGCTTTTTCTGGACCGGCTTCTACGTGGTTGACGACGAAAGACCGCGCGAACTCGTCGTCGGCCCGTATCAGGGCACGTTGGGCTGCTTGCGCGTACCGTTCGGCAAGGGCGTCTGTGGCGCCGCGGCAGCCAAGCGCGAAACCATCATGGTCCCCGACGTCCATGCCTTCCCCGGTCACATCGCCTGCGACAGCCGCTCGAACTCCGAAATCGTGACGCCAGTGTTCGACAAGAGCGGCGCGCTCGCCGCCGTGCTCGACGTGGATTCCACACAGTTCGATGCGTTCGACGCGATCGACCAGGCCGGCCTCGAAGCCATTTGCGGCGACCTGCTGACGGTCGACTGACGCCAAACAACGTCCGGCCTTGCTCTCAGTCCCCGGCGCGATAGAAGGCGCGGAACGAAAGGGCGAGATGTGAGCGGCGCAGCCACCGGCATGATCCTGAGCCAGATCGCGCAGCACGCGACCGAGGCCGCCGCGATCGCCAGCGCGCGGCTCAGGGGCTTCGGCCGCAAGAATGACGCCGACCAGGCCGCTGTCGATGCGATGCGCCGCTCGTTCCAGACTGCGCCCTTTTCCGGCAAGGTCGTGATCGGCGAAGGCGAGATCGACGAAGCGCCGATGCTCTACATCGGCGAAGAGCTGGGCGCGGGCGGCATTAGAGCCGATATCGCCGTCGATCCGCTGGAAGGCACCAAACTCTGCGCCGCCGACGCGCCGAACGCGATGACGGTGGTGGCGCTCGCGCCCGAAGGCGGGCTGCTGCATGCGCCGGACATGTACATGGACAAGCTGGCTATCGGTCCGGGCTATCCGCCGGGGCTGATCGATCTCGATCTTTCGCCCACCGAGAACGTCACGCGCCTCGCCAAAGCGAGAGGCGTGCCGGTGAACGCGATCCGTGCGTGTCTGCTCGAACGCGAACGCCACCAAGACATCATCGAAGAATTGCGCCGCGCCGGCGCCGGCATCCGCCTTATCCCGGACGGCGACGTCGCCGGCGTGTTCTGGACGACAGAAGCCGCGCGCTCCGGAGTCGACATCTATTTCGGTTCAGGTGGGGCGCCCGAAGGCGTGTTGGCTGCAGCCGCAATCCGCTGCGCCGGCGGCCAGATGCAAGCGCGGCTGAAGCCAGAGAATGAACAGGAAGAAGCCCGCGCCCGCGCCATGGGCCGCGACGTGCAGGCAAAGCTCACGCTCGACGACATGGTCCCCGGCAATGTCGTGTTCGCCGCTTCGGGAGTGACGCACGGTTCAATGTTCGACGGCGTGCATTTCGGAGACGGCGCCGCGCTCGTCGATTCACTGGTGTGGGAAAGCTTCACGGGCCGCCGGAGCCGCGTGCGCTCGACTTATCCGGCGACCTAGGGCGGCGGCGCCGCCGGTGCTGCTTCCTCCTTGGCGGGCGCCACGGACTCTTCAACACGAGCCTCTCGGTCAACGATCTCCTGCGACGTTTCGCGCACGGCGGCCGGCGCCGGCCGGCGCGCAAACGCGCTCAAGCCCGGCACGTTCACTGCCCCATCATACACATCGATCTGCGCGCCCTCGAACGACGCGCCAACAGGCTCAACCCGGCCGCCCAGACAATCGCCCAGGAAGTGTTCGAGCACGGCGAGGTATGAGAGCCGGTTCTGCGGCCGCACCAGTTCTCGGCCTTCTTCCGGAAACACCAGATAAGTCAGCGCGCCATGCCCGCGCACGGCCTGCGCGATCTCGTCGGCCTCGCTGCGCGTGACGCGCGGATCGCGCAATCCCATCGCCAGCAGCAACGGGCTGCGGATGCGTGCGGCATGAAACAGGGGCGAACGCTGGCGCAAACTCTCCCGTCCCGCGTCCACCCGCGCATCCGCCACACGCCGATAGAGCGCATCGCGTTGCGCCAGCGGTGAAACGTCGAGCATGGCGAACAGATTGGCCGGACCGGCGAAACTCGCGCCGCATCGGAAGCGATCTGTGAACGTCAACGCTGAAAGCGTGGCGTAGCCGCCGAAACCTTCGCCGACGATCGCGACCCGATCTCGCCTTGCGATGCGCTGGCTGATCGCCCACTGCACCGCGTCGAGCAGATCCTCCTGGATGCGCCCGCCCCATTGGCCGTTGCCGGCATTGAGAAACGCGTTGCCGAAACCGGCGGAGCCGCGGAAGTTCACACTGAGCACGGCGTAGCCGCGATTGGCGAGCCATTGATGCAGCGGGTCGAAGCCGTACGAATCGCGCCGCCACGGCCCGTCGTGCGGCAGCAGCACCAGCGGCAGCGCCGCCTCCGGCCGCGCGTCGCCATTGGCGTCCGCGCCGGCAGGCAGTGTGAGATAGGATACCAAAGTCATGCCATCGCGCGCCGTGATCTCGACGGGCGTCATCGGCTGCAGCGCCGCCTGCTGGAGCTCGGGGCGATGTGAGAACAGCGACGTCAACCGCCGCCCCGCCGGACCTGCGCGATCGAACAGGTACGAACGCGCCGGGATTGTCGGCCCCTGCTCGAGCACGATCCAGCGCGTGTCGTCGGCGCTACGCGAGACCACGCTGAAATCGCCGGTCAGCTGACGATCGAGAAAATCGAGATCGGCCTGGCTGTCAGCGTCGAGCGCGCGCCAATCGCGGCGCAAATACTCTGTCGCGAACGCCTCCGGCACGCCGGTCGCCGGATAGAGCCATACGTCGACAACGTCGGCGCGCTCGCCTTCGCCGAGCACCGTCTTCTCGCCGGTCGCCGCATCGACGCGCACGAGCGCGGTGCGATCCCGCTGCGGCGTCGCAGGTGCGCCGAGGCTCGAGTCGAGCATCAGGAACGTGCGCCCATCGGCTTCGAAGCCGATCAATCGCGAGGACATCGCAGCTTCGAACGGGATGCTGAACAAAGTGGAAGCGCGCCCGCGCGGACCGAATGCGACGACTTCGGCGCCGCCGTCGGCCGTCGGCCGCACGCCGACGCGCACGTCATTGTTGCGATCGAGCAGGAAGCTCGAGTAGCCGCGCGGCCCGCCATTACGCAGCAGGACGGTGCGCTCGCCGGTGGCGAGATCGATGCGCACCACATCGGGCCACGCACGATCCCGTTCGTTGAGCGTGACAAGAACAGCGCCGGGATCGGTTGCACTCACCCCAAGGATCTCAGCTCGCGCGCCCGCCGGCGTCAGCGCGCGCGGCGCGCCGCCCGCTGTGTCGACGGCATGGAGCCGCCGATTCTCGTCGCCGCGGTCATCCTGAAGATAGAGCAGGGTCGAGCTGTCGGCCGCCCAACGAAAGCTGCTGATGCCGCGCTCGCGCTCGTCGGTCAGCGGGCGCGCCTCGTCCATCGCATCGACCGACAGCACCCAAAGGTTCACCACGCCGTCGCGCGGCGCCAGGAACGCGATCCGGTCGCCGCGCGGAGAGAGCTGGCCGCCGTACCGCGCGGGATCGCCGAACAAAGCAGCGCGGGCGATCAGATCAGGGGGGGCCGGTGCGGGCACGGCCAGCCGGTCGCGCTCACCGCACGATGCGCCGGTTAGCGCTAGCCAGAGGACTGCCGCCCTGGCCCAAAATCTGGTCGTCCTCGTCCCCACTCCGAAACCTTACAGGTTTGTCATCCACCCGCCAACTCGCATGGCTGACAGGGTGTTCACCTTTGCGGCAGGGGTGCGGCGAGCGCTGTGACCGGCGCTGCCGCGAGGCCCTTTTGACACCCTGCTCGGCTCACCCTATCTCACTGCCGCTTTGGCCCAACCGACTCGTCCTCCCGCCGCCACCGGCGTGCTTGTGCTCGCCGATGGCTCTATTTTCCTGGGCGAAGGCTTGGGCGCAATCGGCGCGGCGGAGGGCGAAGTCTGCTTCAATACGGCGATGACGGGCTATCAGGAGATCCTGACAGACCCCAGCTACGCCGCCCAGATTGTCGCCTTCACTTTTCCCCACATCGGCAATGTCGGGACCAACAACGAAGACACTGAGACCTCATCTCCTGCCGCGGCGGCCGCCGCCCGCGGCGCTGTTTTTCGCACGCGCCCGACCGCGCCTTCGAACTGGCGCAGCGGTGACGATCTCGAGTCCTGGCTGAGAAAGCGCAACGTGATCGGCCTCGCCGGCCTCGACACGCGCGCGCTGACCAAACGCATCCGCGAGCATGGCATGCCGAACGCGGTGATCGCACACGCGCCCGACGGCAAACTCGATCTTGAGCAATTGCACGCGCGCGCCAAAGCATGGAGCGGGCTGGATGGCCTTGATCTCGCGATAGAAGTGACGACAGCACAGAGCTACGTCGTCAACGAGAAGCGCTGGCAATGGCCGATCGGCGTGCCGCCGCTAACGAGGCCGAAGTTCACCGTCGTCGTCATGGATTATGGTGTGAAGCGCAACATCCTGCGCGCGCTCGGCGACATTGGCGCGAAGACTATCGTGCTGCCCGCTACAGCAACCGCGGAGGAAGCGCTCGCACACAAGCCTGACGGCATTCTGCTCTCCAACGGCCCAGGCGATCCGGCCGCGACGGGCAAGTACGCAGCGCCTGAAATCAAGAAGCTCGTCGACAGCGGCTTGCCGGTGATGGGCGTGTGCCTCGGCCATCAGATGCTCGGCCTCGCGCTCGGCGCCAAGACCATGAAAATGGCGCAGGGCCATCATGGCGCGAACCATCCGGTCAAGGACAAGGACACGGGCAAAGTCGAGATCGTCTCCATGAACCACGGCTTCGCCATTGATGCAAAGACGCTGCCGAAAGGCGTGAAAGAAACCCACGTCTCGCTGTTCGACGGCTCGAATTGCGGCATCGAAATCGACGGCAAGCCGGTGTTCTCGGTGCAGTATCACCCCGAAGCCTCACCCGGCCCGCAAGACAGCCATTACCTTTTCGAACGCTTCGCCAAGCTGATGGCGAAGAAAGCGAAGGCGGCGTAGGATAGTGCGTTGGCTTCATGTCGCTGCGGGGTCGGCGATGTCCAAGATCATTCCGATTGCTATCGCCGCCGCCGCTATCGGCGTCGGCCTGTCCGTGTTGATCCCTCTGTGGCGCGGCGGACCGCAAACCACCGAGCAAGCTCGGATCGAAAGCGCCGCCCAGATTGAAGCCGCACGCAACGAGGTCGAACACGGCCCTCCGGCGCCGGCGCAACAGGGCGTGCTGTTTGACCTCAGAGCCGCGGGCAAGATCGCAGCTGAGGTCACCGGGTCCAACATCGAACGGGTCTCGCTCAACGTACTTAACCTGACGGATGAGCCGATCCGCGTGCACATTCCTGCCGGAACATTTTTCGCGGCCAATAATGCAGGCGCGCAAAGCATGGTCGCGACCAACGGCCGCTACATCGATCTCGGAGGTCGGCAAGCCGGGTCGGCCATGATTGACACTGCGTGCGCCAACCTGCCGCTCGACATTCCAAATGGGAGCAATTCGTTCACCATTGCGCAAGCGCCGCCGCAACCCGATCTCGCGCGCATCGCGCCGCTTCTGGTCAACGAGAGCTACGACGTGCGCCAAGCGGCAGTGTGGATCATCACTGACAATGCCGACTTCAACGATCTCGGCATTCTGGTCAGCAGCAGCGGCTATAGCGACTTCGGCGGCATGCGCGTGATCGACGAACACGATGCTGCGCGGGCGATGCAGCTTCTCGACACAGCAGGCGTCAACGTCCGCAATCGCCGCATCTGGCGCGATCGGGGAACGATAGTGGAATATTTGCCTGAAGGGGAAGTGCGAACATGGCTTTCGAGTCAGTGACGGCCGTCTCGCCAGCGACGACGGTTTGCCGGCTGGAAGCCGGCGGTCCATAGCAGCGCCATGTCCAAGCCTCCGCTCCTCATCCACCCGCCGCTCGGCCTGTTCGAACTTCGCCTCACCGACTACGAGATCGTGCATTGGCCGACGGAGCGCAAAGACGTGCGCGCCGCCGTCACCATCGGCCATGTTGGCATTTCCAGTGAGATGATCGACGCGTTGCCGGAACTGGGCCTGATTGTCTGCTTCGGCGTCGGCGTCGACGGCATCGATCTCGATTATGCGGGCAAGCGCGGCATCGCCGTCACGAATGGGCGCGAGATCAATCACGAGGATGTCGCCGATGTCGCCATCGGCCTGATCATCGCGCGGCTGCGGCTGTTCACCGAAGGCGAGCGCGTGCTGCGCGAGGGCACTTGGACGCCACCGCTTGCAGTGCCGCCGCAGAAGCGTTTGCGCGGACGCAAGCTCGGAATCGTCGGCATGGGCGCCATCGGTTCGGCGATCGCCCATCGTGCCGAAGCGTTCGGGATGGAGATCAAATGGTACGGCCCGCGCGCCAAGGCTGACGTAAAGTTCGTCTACGAACCAGATCTCCTAAAGCTTGCCGAATGGTGCGACATCCTTGCGGTCGCCGCGCGCGGCGATAAATCGACCGAGAAGATCGTCAACGCCGATGTCATCAAGGCGGTCGGCGGCGACGGCATCATCGTCAACATCTCGCGCGGCAGCGTCATCGACGAAGACGCGATGATCGCTGCTCTGAAATCCGGCGAACTCGGCGGCGCCGGCCTCGACGTGTTCGTCGAGGAGCCAACGCCCGTCGCGCGCTGGAAGGACGCGCCGAACACCACGCTCACGCCGCACCTCGGCGGCGCGACGCGCGAAGCGCTCTGGCAAGGCTCGCAGAACGTGCTGGAAAATCTGCGCCGCTTCTACGCGGGCGAGCAATTACTGACGCCGCTGCACTGATGGCGAACGCGCTTCTGCTCCAGTCGACGATCACGTGCCCGAACTGCGGGCGCCGGGAGCGTGAGGAGATGCCGACCAACGCATGCCAATTCTTCTACGACTGCAAGGGTTGCGGAACGTTGCTCAAGCCGAAGCCGGGCGATTGTTGCGTCTTCTGCTCGTTCGGCGATGTGAAGTGCGCGCCCATTCAGTCGGACCAAGACTGCTGCTGACGCCGCTCGCCTAAGCGCTGAACGCCCCGTGCGCGGTGTCTTTCATCAGCTTGCGCCAGTCTGCAGCGCGCATGTGCACGAGCGTCCTGTGGTCGCCGCCTTCGAAATAGATGTCCTCGGCGTCCACTAGGCTATCGTCCATCACGGTTTCGAGGCCATAGGCGCTGCCGACCGGGGGAATAGCGCCGAGATCGCAATCGGCGAACAAATCCTCGCTCTCGCGCTCTTCGGCAAGCCGAACCGGTTTTCCCAACCAGCGCTGCAGCTGATCGAACACCACGTGTCGCGACGCCGGCACCACCGCAAGCATGTACTCGTCGCCTGCGCGGACAAGCACCGCCTTGGCCAAGCGATCGTCATCGATTTCCGCGGCATGGGCCGCTTGCACGGCGCTCAAGGCTCGCGTGTGAGGAACCTTCTCGTACTGGACGCACCTGCGGTCGAGATAAGACTGTAGTTTGGGCGAGATCGACATCGGAGCCTCCGTCGCGCGGGGGGCGCAAGACGCATGTCGGCGGTGCGCGTCCAAGCTCTGCGCCAGTTGCGTTTGATCTATACCCATCAGCGCAGTGGCGCCACCATTCCCGTCGCAGCACCTGTTGGAGCAACGTTTCGGCGATGGGCGCGCCTACCTCACCGGCAAGGATTTCACCATCGCCGACGCGTGCGCGTTCAGCCTGCTCAACTGGCTGCAGTTCGTCGGCATCGATCTCAGCCGTTGGCCGCGTCTGTCCGCCTACGTGCGGCGCGTCGCAGCGCGCCCAGCAGGAGAGGCCGCGGCAGCCGCTTTCGCCTGGGCCAGGACCCGGGCCGCGTAAGTTCCCGGAACCTCCAACAGTCCTCGCCGTTCTAAGCGGCAGGACAGAAGTTTGGAGAGTGAATTATGGCTGAGAGAGAAGGCGATAGCTCGTCGCCGTGGGTCGCGTTTCTGGCCGGCATCATCTTGGTCGCCATCGTCGCGTTCGGCATCGTCGCCTACACCGGCGGCCTCAACCAACGCGAGACGGCGGAACTTGAACTCAATGTGCCGGACGTGAACGTCAATCCGCCGGACATCAATCTGCCGGAACCGCCGCCGGCGCCCGTAACGCCGCCGAGCGCCGACCAGGCGCCGGCTGCGCCGCCCGCCACGCCCTAGGCGCGCTGACAGCGTGAAAGCATCGAGGGCGGCGGATTGCTCCGCCGCCCTCTTTGCGTGACAGGCGCCTGATCAGCGCAATTCGAACGTCACGTTGACGTTGACGCGCGTCTCGATCTGGCCGGGCGAGATCGGCGTTGACGCGTCTTGCGCCGCCATACGCTCGACCATCACCGGGATCGGCGGCGCATAGCCGCCGCTTTCGCTCACCGCGACGATGCGATGCACGCGCATGCCGAGCGCGTTGGCGTAGAGCTCGGCGCGTCGGCGCGCTTCGGCGATGGCGTCACGCCGGGCGATGTCGAGCTGCGCGTCAGGATCGGCGTGTGAGAACGACACGCCGTTGACGGTGTTGCCGCCCGCGGCCACTGCGGCGTCGATGACGCGGCCAGTGTTGTCGATGTTGCGCACTTTGGCGGTGACGGTGTTGCTGGCTTGATAGCCGGTGATGCGCGGCGCCTGGCCCTCGCCATAGACTTGCTGCGGATAGACCGAGACGTTGGAGGTCTGGATGTCGCGCTCGGCGACGCCGGCGCGCCGCAGCGCTTGCGTGAGCGCCGTCATACGCCGAGCGTTCTCGGCGAGCGCGGCCTGTGCGGTTTGGCCTTCCGTCGTCACGCCTAAGCTGATCGTCGCCATATCGGGGCGCGCTTCCGACATGCCTTCGGCGCTGACGCTCAGAAGCGTGCCGTCTGCCAGAACCATTCGCTGCTCCTGCGTTTGAGCTTGAGCGGCCGGCGGCGCAGCCGCAGCGGCCAGAACGGCGAACGCCGCCGCGGCTTTCATCACTTGCATTGGATTGGTCTCCGTCATCCCTCGCGCATAAGCCTCCTGGGCCGGGCGCCGAAATTACGGCGAGGTCATGCAATCCCGCCCTGCTTTCGAGAATGTGAGCAGGGCAACCAATGTTCCCGTCAGGGCGTTGAATCTCGGACACAGGAGTAACGTGATGCCTCACAAAGAAACCCGTCCGGACCCCAAGAAGCAGACCCCGCCGCCGAAGCCGAAAAAGGTCCGCGACGCCGGCCCGGACTCGATGGCGAACCCGCCCAAGAAGTGGAGCGACGTCGACGAAGCCTCCGACGAAAGCTTCCCCGCCAGCGATCCGCCGGCGAAATACTAGGTTGCATGCAGAGCGGTCGCGACCATCTTCATGAGATGGCGCGGCCGACTACCTCTCCCGAACCGCAAGAAATCCGCGACGCCGGTCCCGAAGCGATGGCGAATCCGCCCAAGACCTGGGACGAGGTCGATCAGGCCTCGGACGAAAGCTTCCCCGCCAGCGATCCCCCGCCCCCAGCGGGCCATCACATCGACTGAAAACCGAAGAGAAACAGCGGCCTTCGAATCGTTTCGGCGAATCGCTGTATAATAGCGCACTCCGCCACTCTCCCATTTTCAGGCCTTGATGCGTTTCACCGACACCTTGCTTCGACAGGTGCGCGACCGGGTTTCGATTGCCGATTACGCCGGCAAGCGGCTCAGTTGGCACAAAGGCAAGACCCGCCCATCGGCCGGGGATTACTGGGCGTGCTGTCCATTCCACCAGGAGAAGACGCCGTCGTTCCACGTGCTGGATCAGAAAGGCATCTTCAATTGCTTCGGCTGCGCCGAGAAGGGCGACGTCTTCACGCTGGCGATGAAGCTCGAAGGACTGAGCTTTCCCGAAGCGGTCGAGAAGTTCGCGGAAATCGCGGGCGTCGCGCTGCCGAAGGACGATTACGAAAACCGCGGCGAGAACGATCGCCGCAAGCGCCTCTACGCCGTCACCGCGTCCGCCGCGAAATTGTTCGCCAACGCGCTACGCTCATCCGGCGGCGCCGATGCGCGCAAATATCTGCAAGGCCGCGGCATCGGTCCGGAAGAATGGGACCGCTTCGGCATTGGCCTTGCACCCGACGAATGGACCTGGGCGATCGACAAGCTGAAGGCCGAAGGCTTCAGCATCGAAGAGATCGTCAGCGCCGGCGTTGCGCGCGAAGGCGAAGAGGGCAAGCGCGCCATCGATACCTTCCGCGGCCGCATCACGTTCGAAATCACCGATACGAGCGGCAAGATCATCGGTTTCGGCGGCCGTGCGCTCGCCGCCGACGCCAAGGCGAAATACATCAACTCGCCCGAAACGCCGCTCTATTCCAAGAGCCGTGTGCTTTATCGCCTTAAGCAAGCGCGCGAATTGCTGGCGAAGACCAGGGCCGACGGCCTCGTCGTCGGCGAAGGCTATCTCGATGTGATCGCGTTCGAGCGCGCCGGCATCGCCTCTGTGGCGCCGTGCGGCACGGCGCTGACGGAAGAGCAATTGCAGTTGCTGTGGCGTTCAGGCGGCGCGCCGGTGCTGTGCCTCGACGGCGACGCCGCCGGAGCGCGCGCCGCCGAGCGTGCGCTCGATCTGGCGCTGCCGCATCTCGCGCCGGGCCGCACCATCCGCATCGCTTATGCGCCGCAGGGCGAAGACCCCGACGACATCTTCCGCCGCGCCGGCGCCGAAGCCCTCGCCGCGCTGATCGCCGCGTCCGTGCCTGCATCCGCTGCGCTGTTCGAGCGCGAGAAGGCGCGGCACGGCATCGCCACCCCCGAAGCGCAAGCCGCCTTCCAGGCGGCGCTCAAGGAAGCCGTCGGCAAGATCAGCGACCGCGAAACCCAGCGCGCCTTCTTCTCCGAGCTGATGAGCCGCGCCAACGCCCTCATCCGCAGCCAGCGCCCGCAATTCACTCCATACCAAACCGGCGGCGCCAGACGCGGCGCCCCGCCGCCCGGCGTCACCGCCGAACTCAAGGCGCACGCCGCTTCGCACCGTCCCCGCCCGGCGGCTGAAAACTTCCTCCGCGCCGCCGTCGACACGCCCGATATCCTTGCCAGCTACGGCGAGTGGATCGAGCGGTTGGCCATCACCGATCCCGACCTCGAAGCCATCCGCGCCGCCCTCATGGCGCTGGCGCATGACCCTGATGCGCATGTGGCCATTGACCGGGCGGGCCTGAGCCTCCATTTGAGCCGGTCGGGTCAGGAACGCGCGGCAGCGCGTATTTCGCGCTGGCCGAAGACCAAAACGCCTCTTGAGGGCGCGGACGTTGGCGCGGAATGGCTGGCCCTGGCGACCAGGGAAGTGGTGGCGCCGGCAATCAGGGAGGAATTGGCCGAACTGCGCCAGGCGGCAGCCGAGGGGGATGACGGTGCCTTCGCCCGTTTCCAGGCCTTGAGCCGCGAAGCCCGCGACATCGAAGCGCGCGCCCGCGAAAGCAAGCTGGACGATGTGCAGGAAGACGATGCGAACGGCCTAGTCGCCTAGAGTTTGATGCCTATTTCGGATTGAAGAATGAGCAAAGCAGCAATGAGCAAGACCGAAGACACGACGACGGAAGAGAAAGAAGCCCCCGAGGGCCCGATCCTCGACCTCTCCGACGCCGCCGTGAAGAAGATGATCAAGGCCGCCAAGACGCGCGGTTTCGTCACCCACGAAGAGCTCAATAAGGTCCTGCCGAGCGACGAGTTCGATTCCGAGGCGATCGAAAACGTCATGTCCCAACTCAACGAGATGGGCATCAATGTCGTCGACAACGAAGAGGAAGGCGAAGCGGCCGAGGAAGAGTCCAAGGCAGATGTCACCCGCGACGAGGCCAAGCCCCCCCACACCAACACCCGCGCAGACGCCGACCGCACCGACGATCCGGTGCGCATGTATTTGCGCGAAATGGGCTCGGTGGAACTGCTGTCGCGCGAAGGCGAAATCGCCATCGCCAAGCGCATCGAGGCCGGCCGCGACGCGATGATCCGCGGGCTTTGCGAAAGCCCGCTCACCTTCGAAGCCATCATGGTGTGGCGCGACGAGCTGCGCGA
>JBQTJK010000108.1:0-8113 GCA_052387215.1 Caulobacteraceae bacterium | reverse complement strand
GCTCGCGCTGAGGACCGCCGGCGCCCTCGCCGGCAGGTTCCAGCGCCGAACGGCCGCCGCGTCGAATGCTGTTCGCCGCGGGCGCCGGCTCGCGCCCATTCCTGGACCGCCGGCGAGACGCCGGCGGTCCAAGTTCTACTCCGCCGCCAGCGCCTGGGCGCGGCCGAGATCGACGCTGACGAGCTGCGACACGCCTTGCTCGGGCATGGTGACGCCATAGAGCCGGTCCACGCGCGACATCGTCACCGGATTGTGGGTGATGACGATGAAGCGCGTGGTGGTCAGCCGCTTCATCTCGTCGAGCATGCGGCAGAAGCGGTCGACATTGGCGTCGTCCAGTGGCGCATCGACTTCGTCCAGCACGCAGAGCGGGGCAGGGTTGGCGAGAAAGACCGCGAAGATCAAAGCGGTCGCCGTCAGCGCTTGCTCGCCGCCGGACAGCAACGAGAGATTGGTCAGCCGCTTGCCGGGCGGTTCGGCGAAGATTTCCAAGCCGGCGTCGAGCGGATCCTCGCTCTCTGTCAGCTTCAATGCCGCGCGCCCGCCGTCGAACAAGGTCGCAAACAGCTGCGCGAAATGCGCGTCGACTTCCTCGAACGCTCTGAGCAGCCGAGCGCGGCCTTCATTGTTCAACGTCGTGATCGCGCGCCGGAGCTTCGCGATCGCCTGCGCCACATCTTCTTTCTCCCGCGAAAGCGTGGCGACGCGTTCCTGCGCCTCCTCAAGCTCCTCGTGCGCGCGCAGATTCACTGGGCCTGCCGCGTCGCGCTCGGCCTTCAGCCGTTCGACGCGCCGCTCGACTTCCGAGATTGGCGCCGAACCTAGCGCGCCGTTCAAGAGATTGCCGGCGAAGTCCGCCAGTTTCTCCGACGCCACGCCGGCCTGTTCCTGCGCCAACGCGGCGATGTCCGATACGCGCGCGGCGTTCGCCTGCGCATGCGCATCGGCGCTCGCCCGCCGCTCGCGTGCATCGGCATGCGCCTGCTCCAGCGAGCGCGCGCGTTCTCCAGCCACCCGCGCCGCCGTCTCCGCTTCCGCGACACGGTCGCTCGCCTCGACGCGCCGCTGCTCCGCCGCGTTCGCCTCATCCATCAACGTTTCAAGCTTGCCGCGCGCCACTTCCGGCGCGGCTCTGGCCGCCACGCGCCGCTTCTCGATCTCGGCCAATTCCTTCGCCAGCGCCTTCAGCCGCGCGTCTACGCTGTCGATTCGCGCGCGCCATTGCATCGTCTCGGTTTCGATCGCCTTGCGCCGCGTATCGCGCTGCGCCTTGTCGCGGACGATGCTCTGCGTCGCTGCCGCCGCTTCCGCCGCCGCTAGCCGCGCCGCTTCAACGGCCGCGCGCACGGCCGCGATCGCCGCTTCATCGACCTTCACCGGCGCTTCGCCCGCCGCGCCTTGCGCAACACCCAGGGCCGCGCGCGCCTCGGCGATCTCCGCTTCGATCGCCTCGGCCTGCGCTTTCAAGTCGGCCGCGCGTTCGGCCAGCCGTACGCGCTCTGCTTCGAGCCGTTCCGCTTCGCGCACGGCTGCCGCCTCTGCAGCGGCGCGCTTTGGCGCTTCGGTGCGAAGCGCGCGCGCTTTCGTATCGAGCGCCTGCCGCTCTGCCTTCGCCGCTTCCCACGCCGCCTTCGCTTTCGACGCGTGTTGCTCTGCTGCGGCAAGCTCATTGCGCGCCGCAGCGAGACGATTCTTGTGTTCAAGCCGCACCGCGGCCGGTTGCGGTGCGTCGGCGCGGCGCACGAAACCGTCCCATCGCCATAGATCGCCTTCGCGGGAAACCAGACGCCCGCCCGGCGGCAATTGCTTCGCCAGCGCTGCGCCGTCCTGCGCGTCGATAACGCCGGTCAGCGTCAACCGTGCCGCAAGCGCTGCAGGCGCCTTCACGAACCGCGTCAGCGATTGCACCGCCGCTGGTAAATTGGGAGCAGGGGCGTCCGCGCCCGCCCAGCGCGCGGGCGCGTCAGCATGCGTCGATGCATCGATGTCGTCCCCGAGCGCCGCCGCCAGCGCGCGTTCATATCCTGGCTCGACATCGATCGACGCCAGCACCGGCGGATACTTCGCCGCATCCGGCGGCGCGAGCTTGTCGAGCGCGCGCACCTCGGCGTCCAATTCCTGCAACGCGCGCTCCGCAGCGCGATGCGGGCCCCAAGCCGCCTCATCCGCCGCCTCCGCGCGCTTCAGCGCCGCTTCCGCCTCGTTCAACTCGCCGCGCAGCTTCGAACTTTCGGCATGAGCTTTTTCCGCCGCGCTCTTCGCCTCCGCAACACGCGCATCAAGGTCCGCCATCGGCGGCAGCGCTTTGATCTGCGCGTCGAGCGCGCGCTTGCGCTCTTCCAGCCGCGCCAGTAATTCGCGCGCCCCCTCGGCGGCCGACGTCAGCGCTTGCGTGCGCGCTTTCGCGGCAGCCGCAGCAGCGGTCAGCGTTTCGAGTTCGGCTTCGGACTTCGCACGCTTGTCGGCCGCCGCGGCTTCGGCCTCCCGCGCCGCTTTCAGCGCCGCTTGCGATTTGTCCCCTTCGCTCGGCCCGAGCGCTTTGGCTTCTTCCGACAAACGGGCGAGGGCGGCCTGCGCATCCTGCTTCAGCGCTTCGAGTTGTTCGCTCTCGTCCCGCGCGCGCTGCGCATCCGCCTCGCAACGTTCGGTCACGCTTTGCGCTTCAGCGAGATCGCGCTCAAACCCGACCCGCACGCCTTCGAGCCTGCGCAGCACCGCCGCTGCGACCATCTCCTGTTCGCGCAACGGCGCCAGCGCCTCGCGCGCCTCATCCGCCGCGCGTTCCGCTGCGCTGGCTTCGCTCGCGGCCTGCGCCACCGCGCGTTCGGCTTCGCGCAAATGCGTGTGCGCTTCCGCTTCGCGTTCGCGGGCTTCGGTCCAGCGGCGATGCAACAGCAGCGCTTCGGTCTCGCGTAGCGTCTGCGCCAGCCCGCGATAACGCTCGGCCTGACGCGCCTGCTTCTTCAAGCTTGCCGCCTGCGCCTCAATCTCCGCCAGGATTTCATCCAGCCGCGTGAGATTTGTCTCCGCCGCCTTGAGCTTCAGATCCGCTTCATGCCGGCGCGCATGCAAGCCGGCGATGCCGGCCGCGTCCTCGAGAATACGCCGCCGGTTCTGTGGCTTCGCCGCGATCAGTTCGCTGATCTGGCCCTGCCGCACGAGCGCAGGCGAGTTCGCGCCGGTCGTCGCATCGGCGAATAGCAGCTGCACGTCCTTGGCGCGCACTTCCTTGCCGTTGATGCGATAGATCGAGCCCAATCCGCGGCGAATGCGGCGGGTAACTTCGAGCACGTCTTCGTTCTGGAATGGCGCTGGCGCGCGGCCGCGCGCATCGGTCAACACCAAGGTCACCTCGGCATGCTCGCGCGCCGGCCTGCCCGCGCTACCGGAAAAGATCACGTCGTCCATTTCGCTTGCGCGCATGGCCTTGGCGCTGGTCGCGCCCATCACCCAGCGCACCGCTTCCAGCAGGTTCGACTTGCCGCAGCCGTTGGGGCCGACGACGCCCGTCAGCCCTTGTTCGATCGGCGCGCGCGCCGGATCGACGAAGCTCTTGAAGCCAAGGAGGCGCAGCTCTGTGATGTGCACGGCGCTGCGCGCCTCTCCGTGTTAGCTGTTCGCCGCGATCGCCGCGTCGAGCAAAGCGGCGAGCTTGGTGTAATCGAAGACGGCGCGTTCTTGCCCGTCTTCGCCCCGCTGTACGCTCGAGATCTGTTCGCTGGAGAAGGCCTCTCCATTGAGGAAGAAGCTGGGCGTGCCGGTGACGTTGTCGCGCGTAGCGACCTCGCCCAGACGCTGCATGCGCGCGGCGCCCTCGCTGTCGCCGATGCAGGCCATCACGGTCTCGCGCGGAAGCCCGGCCGCGGCGCCGATCTCGACGAGCTTTGCTTCGATGCCGCTGCGCGAACCGGCCTGGAACATGGCCGGCTGCTGTTCGAACATCACGCCCAGGCGGCTGAAATACTGATCCGGCGTCGCGTTGGCGCAGCGTGCGACCTGGTATTCCGCTAGCGCGATCGTTGGGATCACACGTTGCGGATCGACCGGCGCCAGCACTTCGCGGAAAACGAAATAGATGCGGTCGGTGTCGATATAGTTGGCCTTGAGCTGGTCCCACACCGCTTCTTCGAATTCGCGGCAGTGGCTGCACATCGTGGAGCCGTACTCGATCAGCGTCACGCCCGAATCCGGATTGCCCAGCGCCATGTCGTCGGGAGTGACGCCCACGGCCGCGTCGCCGCCGCCATTGCAGCCAGCCAAACTCAGCGCGGCCAGAGCGCCGCCGCCCAGCAGCAAATTCCGGCGTCCAAACACGACCATGCGAAACCTCCAGATTGGCCGGGAGGCATAGAGTTTTTTCGGGGCTTAGGAAACCTCTAGCCCTGCTTGACGGCGCGTCCCAAGCGCAACAGGGCCGATCTCAGGCCGGGGTCGCAAGCCGGGTCAAGCGCTTGCGCCAGCGTGGCCTCTTCAGTGGCTGACAGAGGCTTTTGCAGCGGGCGGACGTTCGAGGGTTCCAGAGTTGGTTTCACCGGCGCCCGCTGGTCGATACGAATGGTCCTGGCCTTCGCCCCAGCGGTCCGAAGCCGCTCCAGCAGCAGCGGAATCTGTTGCTGCAGGAACGGAGCGAGCGCTGACGGCGCATGCAGGGTTAGCGTGCCGCCTGACAATTTGACCGGGGTCGCGCGGGCGAAAGCTTCGCCGGCGATCTCGCGCCAGCGGCGTTTCACCTCAGCCAGCCCAAGTCCGGTATCCTTCAGGATCGGCTTCAGCAGCGCAGCCACGGCCTTGTTGGCGCTCGGCGGCGGGGCCACGCTCATGCGGCCGCGATTGGCCGACAGCGCCTGCGCCGCCTGAGCCTCGGACGGCCCTGCGGCCTTGGGCGCCAGGAAAGCTTCCTCAGCGGGGCGGAAACGGTCGCGCAGCGACATGGACCATTGAGCGAATCGTAAACCCATGAACAAAGGGTAAAGACGTCCCATGCCCGCGCTTGCCCAAAAACGAACTAGGCCTGGGGAAAAGGCTCCAGCGACTCGGGATAACCTCCGGAAATCATTGCTCAAATGGTACGATCGCAACGGCCGCGATCTGCCCTGGCGGTGGCGCGGCGGTCGGCCCGATCCTTATCGGGTCTGGCTCTCCGAGATTATGCTCCAACAAACGACGGTCGCCGCCGTCGCCCCGTACTTCGCGCGATTCATGGAGCGGTGGCCGACCGTGGCGGCGCTCGCCTCTGCTCGGCGGGAGGATGTGCTCAGCGCCTGGGCCGGGCTTGGCTACTATTCCCGCGCCCGCAATCTTCACGCGGCGGCCCGGAGACTGGCCGAACGCGTGCCTGAGACGGAAGCCGGCTGGCGCGAACTGCCCGGCGTCGGTCCCTACACAGCGGCCGCGATTGCGGCGATCGCCTTCGATGAACCGGCGAACGTGGTCGACGGCAATGTCGAGCGCGTGATGGCGCGCCTCCATGCAATCGAGACGCCTCTGCCTGACGCAAAGCCCGAGCTGCGTGCGCTCGCCGGCGAACTGGTCACGGCTGATCGCCCGGGCGATTGGGCGCAGGCGCTGATGGATCTGGGCGCCACGGTCTGCGCACCGCGATTGCCCAAGTGTGGGGCGTGCCCGTGGATGGAAGCATGCGCCGCGTATGCTGCCGGCGCGCCCGAAGCCTATCCCCGCCGCGGCGCAAGGACCGAGCGTCCGCGCCGTTACGGCGCTACGTTTCGGATCGAACGTGACGGCAAGTTCTGGTTGGTGCGCCGTCCCGACAAGGGTCTGCTGGGCGGCATGGCGGCGCTGCCGACGACTGAATGGCGGGCGAAGAGGTGGACCCGCGCGGAAACGCTGAAGTACGCCCCGATCGCCGGCGATTGGAAGAAGGTCGGGGCGATCGAACACGTTTTCACGCACTTTGCGCTGACGCTCGATGTATATAGCGCGCAAGCGGCGCCGCCGAACGGCGGATGGTGGGGCGATGCGAACACGTTGCCAACCGTGTTCAAGAAGGCTGCGCAGGCGAGGAGAGGGCGATGAGCGAATCCTTTGAAGGCGGCTGCTCGTGCGGCGCGGTGCGGTTCAGGCTCACGTCGCGGCCGATGTTCACGCATTGCTGCCACTGTCTCGATTGCCAGAAGCAAACCGGTGGCGCGTTCGCCATCAATGCGCTGATCGAAACATCTCGCATCGAGATGCTCAGCGGCGAGCCGCACAAGGTGGAGATGCCGAGCCCAAGCGGACGCGGGCACGACATTTATCGCTGCCCCAAATGCCAAGTCGCGGTGTGGAGCGATTATGGGCGCCGCCCCTATCTGCGCTTCGTCCGCGTCGCCACGCTGGATCAACCGCACGCCATCGAGCCTGACGCGCACATCTTCACGCGCAGTAGAGTCCCGTGGGTTCGCCTTCCCGAAGGCGCGCGGGCGTTCGACATCTTCTACGATATGAAGAGCGAATGGCCGCCGGAAAGCCTCGCTCGGCGCGAAGCAGCTTCCGTCAAGGCATGAGTGAGATGAGCCGCACCGAGGCGCTGATCGGCTCGGCGGCGTTCTTCTTGATCGCGCCGGGCACGATCGCGGGTCTCGGCCCCTGGCTCATCACCCATTGGCGCGTCGGCGAAGGCGCAACGAGAGATGTTTCGATCGCCGGCGGCGTGCTGATCGCGCTGGCGCTAGCGCTGCTGATCGAGTGTTTTCTGCGCTTCGCGCTCAAGGGCTACGGCACGCCCGCGCCGATCGCGCCGACGAAGGAGCTGGTGACGAGCGGCTTCTACGCCCGCGTGCGCAATCCGATGTACGTCGCCGTGACTACGCTCATCTTTGGCCAAGCGTTGCTGTTCGCATCCGCTGCATTGATCGCTTACGGCATCGTCGTCTGGTTCGGGTTCTTGCTGTTTGTGCTCTATTACGAAGAGCCGCGCCTCAAGCACGAGTTTCCAGACTCCTACCCCGTATACTTCGAAAACGTGCCCCGCTGGCGCCCGCGCCTCGTGCCCTGGAAGCCCGAGAAATACAGCGAAACAAAATGAACGCATTCAACAACAGCGAAGGACGCGGAGGGGAGCATCTCCGCGTCCTTGCTTGAGCGATCATCGCTATTGGCTCTTAGGCGACGATCTGTGCAGCCTGGTTCAACGTGGCCAGCGCGCCAGGAAGGAGAAGCGCGGCGGCCAGTGCCAGGGTTGCAATTTTTTGGGTGATGGCGGCGGTCATTGGCCTCTCCCCGTGTTCGATGAGGAGAAGGTAGCGAGCGGCGTGACGCGCCGCCGTGACAGCGGTCACGTCACGATGCGTGCTGCAATCGTTCGCGGTTCGATCACGATGGTTGAAATGTTAATTTCGTGCAGTGATCGCGATGTGTTCGCCTTAACAGGCGGAATCACGCGTCCGCCATGATCCGATCGACCGCGCCCGAGACGAGGTTGTGATAGCCCGGCCGCGCCTGCGCATAGATGCGCCGCGCCAGCGTCTGGCCCCACTCTTCCTCCGCCATCAGCGCGCGATAGAGCGGGCGGACGAACTTGCCGCGGCCCTGGGAGGTGAGGAAGTGTTCGAGCGCCGGCACGCCGGGTTGGTAGCGATTGGCCACGACCAGTTCGAGCCAGTTGAACAGCACTTCGCTGTTGCCGGTCTCGTTTAAGCCGAGCGCGTTCTCGAGCGCATCGAGCTGCGCCGTCGAAAGGTCGCGCGGCAGCGTCTGCAGAAAACGCTGACGCTCATATGTGCCCCAGCCCTGCCATTGCTCGGCATTGATCGCGCCGCTGGCGTTGAACGCAGCAACTGCGGCGTCTACTTGATCGAACGTGACCGCATGCGGTTCTTCGGCGTTCGACGGCAGGCCCGGTTCATCCGCCCAGGCGTCGAGCTGCAATTGCCTTTCCAGCTCCGTATCGCCGCGTACGGCGCGCTCGCGGAAATCGGCCAAAAACTTCTGCGTCGTCATCGGCTGGAACGCGTAACGATCGAAATAGGAACGCAGGTACGCATCGAAGCGCTGGCGGCCCATGATGCGTTCGATGGTGCGCAAGAAGAGCGCGCCCTTGTCGTAGACGATGGCCGAATTGCTCTCTCCCGCATCGCGATCGCCCACGAGGTGCAGCCGTTGCGAATCCGCTGGC
>JBQTJK010000107.1:0-19734 GCA_052387215.1 Caulobacteraceae bacterium | reverse complement strand
AACGCCACGCGCCGCAGCGGCCGCGCCACGACCGGCAGCGGGGGATGCGGCGGCAGATCTTCCGCCGGCGGTTCTGGGACTTCGCCCGGCGGCTGCGGCGGCGGATCGGGCCGGTCGGGCTCGGGATCGTGTTGGCCGGTACGGTTCATGCGCATTGAACGCGCGAACGCGGCGTTCGGCAGCGCCCAATAGCGCCGATCAGCGGCCAATTCGGGAGTTGACGCCGCAGCTCGACGATCCTATGTCCCGCGCTTAGCAACCGGTGGCGGCGAGTGCTAACAAGTCGCCTGGCGAGCAAAAGGCCTTTCAAAAGCAAGGGAGTAAGACCAGTGGCGAATTTTCGTCCCCTGCACGACCGCGTGGTCGTGAAGCGCGTGAAGGAAGAAGAGAAGACCAAAGGCGGCATCATCATTCCGGACACGGCGCAAGAGAAGCCCCAGGAAGGTGAAGTCATTGCCGTGGGTCCCGGCGCCCGCGATGAAGACGGCGAGCGCATCCCGCTCGACGTGAAAGTCGGCGATCGCATCCTGTTCGGGAAATGGTCGGGCACGGAAGTGAAGATCGATGGCGACGAACTCCTGATCATGAAGGAGTCCGACATCATGGGCGTCGTCGAACAAAGGAAAGCAAAGAAAGAAGCCGCGTGACGGCAATCGGCAATCGGCAGTCGTGAACTGCCATCGCCCCGACTGCCGACTGCCTATTGCCGACTGCCGTCGGCGCAATCGTTGAATTCAAACTCAGAGGTACACATCACATGGCTGCTAAAGTCGTGAATTTCGGATCCGATGCCCGCGAGCGCATGCTCGCCGGCGTCGACATCCTCGCCAACGCGGTGAAGGTCACGCTGGGCCCCAAGGGGCGCAACGTCGTGATCGAAAAGTCCTTCGGCGCCCCGCGCACCACCAAGGACGGCGTCACCGTCGCCAAAGAAATCGAGCTCGAAGACAAGTTCATGAACATGGGCGCCCAGCTCGTTCGTGAAGTCGCGTCGAAGACCAACGACGAAGCCGGCGACGGCACCACCACTGCCACTGTCCTCGCCCAAGCCATCGTGCGCGAAGGCATGAAGGCCGTCAGCGCCGGACGCAATCCGATGGATCTCCGCCGCGGCATCGACAAAGCGGTCAGCGCCATTGTCGAAGACTTGAAGAAGCGCTCGAAGAAGGTCACCGGCAACGAAGAGATCGCTCAGGTCGGCACGCTTGCCGCCAATGGCGACGCCACGATCGGTCAGTTCCTGGCCGACGCGATGTCGAAGGTCGGCAACGAAGGCGTGATCACGGTCGAAGAAGCCAAGTCGCTTGAAACCGAACTCGATGTCGTCGAAGGCATGCAGTTCGACCGCGGCTACCTCTCACCGTACTTCATCACCAACGCCGATAAGATGGAGGCGACGCTCGAGGATCCGATGATCCTCTTATTCGAGAAGAAGCTCTCCTCACTGCAGCCGCTGCTGCCGATCCTCGAAGCGGTGGTGCAAAGCCAGCGTCCGCTGCTGATCGTCGCCGAAGACGTCGAAGGCGAAGCCCTCGCGACGCTCGTGGTCAACAAGCTGCGCGGCGGCCTCAAGGTCGCGGCGGTGAAGGCGCCCGGCTTCGGCGATCGCCGCAAGGCCATGCTCGAAGACATCGCCGTCCTGACCGGCGGCCAGGTCATCAGCGAAGACCTCGGCATCAAGCTTGAGAACGTCACCGTCGACATGCTCGGCAAGGCCAAGAAGGTCGTGGTGAAGAAGGACGACACCACGATCGTCGATGGCGCAGGCGCCAAGAAGGACATCGAAGGCCGTATCGCCCAGATCAAAACGCAGATCGAAGACACGACCTCCGACTACGACAAGGAAAAGCTGCAAGAACGTCTGGCCAAGCTGGCCGGCGGCGTTGCCGTGATCAAGGTCGGCGGCGCCACCGAAGTCGAAGTTAAGGA
This sequence comes from Caulobacteraceae bacterium, assembly GCA_052387215.1. Taxonomy (GTDB): domain Bacteria; phylum Pseudomonadota; class Alphaproteobacteria; order Caulobacterales; family Aquidulcibacteraceae; genus Vitreimonas. The sequence goes on along the minus strand of JBQTJK010000107.1, from coordinate 17,805 downwards.
ACGCAAGGATCGCGTTGACGACGCGCTCAATGCGACCCGCGCCGCGGTCGAGGAAGGCATCATCCCCGGTGGCGGCACCGCGCTTCTCCGCGCGGCGCAGAAGCTCTCGCTCAAGGGCGACAACGAAGACCAGAACGTCGGCATCCAGATCGTGCGCAAGTCACTCGAATCGCCGATTCGCCAGATCGTCGAAAACGCCGGCGTCGAAGGCTCGATCGTGGTCGGCAAGATCCGCGAGTCGAAGGACGACAATTTCGGCTTCAACGCGCAGACCGAAGAATATGTCGACCTAATCAAGGCCGGCATTATCGATCCGGTGAAGGTCGTTCGCATCGCGCTGCAAGACGCAGCTTCGGTTGCGGGCCTCATCATCACCACCGAAGCCTCGATCGCCGAAGCGCCGAAGCGCGACAAGGGCGGCGCTCCCGGCGGCGGCATGGGCGGAATGGGCGGCATGGGCGACATGGATTTCTGACGACCCACAGGTCGTCATCCCGGACGGGCCTATAGGGCCTGGTCCGGGATCAGGTCCAAAAGCACCAACGCAAAAAGCATCAAGGGCGAGCTTCGGCTCCGCCCTTTTTGTTTGCACTTTAGGCTAATACGTATTACTATACGTATATGCGCAAGTTGACCATTACTGTCTCAGACGAAGTCTATGAGGGCCTCCAGCGGCGCATCGGAGCGCGGCGCATCTCGGGATTCATCGACCGCCTGGCCCGCCCCTACGTCGACGACGCCGCTGCCGAAGCACTCTATCGCGAAGCTGAGAACGATCCCGACCGTCTCGAAATCCTCGCCGACTGGGACGATCTTCCGGCAGACGAAGCCTTGGACGAACCGGCGTGAAACGCGGCGAGATTTGGTGGGTCAACCTCGATCCCACACTCGGCAGCGAAATCAAGAAGCGTCGGCCTTGTGTCATCGTCTCGAACGACGCCTCCAATCGCGCGCAGTCGCGGGTGCAAGTCGTTCCGATGACGAGCGCCCAGCCGGCGCGCGTCTATCCTTGGGAAGCGCGTGTGATCTTGAACGGCCGAAACTCCAAGGCCTTGGCCGATCAAATACGCACGGTCGCCAAATTGCGGCTCGTCTCGTTGGCGGGCGTAGCGAACCAGACCGAAATGGCCGCGCTCGAAGACGCGCTGCGATATCAGCTTGCTCTGTAAGTTCAGCCTCGGCCTCATCATCACCACCGAAGCCTCGATCGCCGAAGCGCGACAAGGGCGGCGGCATGGGCGGCATGGGCGGCATGGGCGACATGGGCGACATGGATTTCTAATCGGCGACAAGTCGATCAGGTAGAAAGAACCGACGCAGAAGCATCAAGGGTGGAGCGCAAGCTCCGCCCTTTTTTTGTTTCACAATCGCACGTAAGAGATCGGGTCGGCTCTTTCGAGCCGCCCCGCAAGTTCGCCTCTTCGGGGGAGGAGCTTAGAACCGGGTGCGAAGGGTCACCATGGCCGTGCGCGGCGCGCCCAGCGCGTAGGTCGGCTGCGAGCCGCTGCGCGATTGGTTACCCGGCGTGACTGGATCGGTGTCGACGATAGTGATCGCGTTTTCGCGCGAGGAAATGCCGCCGAGATATTCCTCGTCGAACAGGTTGATGACGTTGAGCTGCACCATCGAATTCTCCAGCCCGAGGAAGTCGAGATCGAGCCGCGCGTCGAGATCGAACACAGTGTAGCTCGGCACGAACTGGTCGTTCACGTCCGTCGCAAAGCGATGGCCGACATACTTTCCTTGGAAGCCGACGGTGAAGAAATCCGTCACGTCCCATTCGGCGCGCGCCGCGTACGTCGCGTCCGGCGTCTCGACAAGTTCACGTCCCCGCGTGGGCAGGAAGCCGGTGGCGCTCAGCGGAATGTTATCCTGCATCTCGCTTTCGATGAACGACGCAGATGCATAGAGCGAGAGGCCATCGAACGGCTCGAAGCCGATTTGGGCATCCAGGCCCTGCAATTCGACGGCGCCGATGTTGCGGTCGACGAAGAAGCCGAGATCATCGTCGAAGGCGCTGACGATGCGGTTCTCGTAATCGGTATGCCAGAGCGCGATCTGGGCGATCGTCGAGCCGCTTTGGAAGCGATAGCCAAGGTCGATCGACTGCGTGGTTTCCGGTTCGGCGTTGGAGAAATCGATCGCCGTCGACGCCGCGCCGCGGCTCACTGTGTAGAGGTTGTCCGTCCGCGGCGCAGAAAGACCTTCGGCGTAGCTGACGTAGATCGAGCTGTCCTCATTGAAGCGCCAAGTGGCGCCGAGGTTCGGCAGCACGTCCTCAAACCGGAGCGTTGCGCGATACGGAGGCAGATAGGAAGTGGAGCTGCCGCCTGACAGCGTCACGTTGCCAGGGATCAGGGGGTCCGGCGTTGCGGTTTCGGTCGTGCAACGCACGTTGCTCGAGCCATCTTGCGAGTAGCACATCTGGTGCAGACGGCGCATGAACATCGGCGCACGCAGGCCGAGGCTCACGGTCAACGCGTCGTCGAAGAAATAGCCGCGGTAATCGAACGCGAGCTGGTTCAGTAGCGCCGCCGAAGCGCGGTCGCGCGAGCGCAGATTGCTGCCATCAAGGCCGTCGACGGTGCGTCCATAGCCATCCTTGCCGCCATAGACGTCTTCGGGGTTACCGGACGCGTCGTAATAGCCCATGTCGCCAGTCTGGCGATGCCTACCGTAGTCGAGCGTGTACGCGAACCGCACGCGGTGGTCGTCGGTGACGTCCCAAATGACCGAGCTGTTGATGCCCCAACGACGCGTGTTGGTCGTGCTCGGCGAATAGATCATCACCGTATCGAGTTCATCGGTGTCGCCGTTGAGATCGACGCCCGGCCCGCCGGCGTTGCCGCCCGCTTGGTCCAGACGATCGTCGGTCTCGCTGATCGTGCTGAAGCCGCCGCCGTTGGCGAGCACGTATTGGAACGACGGGTCGAAGGTGAAGCGCAAATTGTCCGCAAGCTGGAAGCTCATCTGGCTGCGGATGTTGCCGGTGTCGGACGGGTTGATGCGTGTGTTGTAGTAATTCGTGCACGACGCGCCGACCTGGGTCACGCCATTCCATGTCACGATCGTGTTGCCAGTGGACTCGTTGTCAATCACGCCATTGGTGGGCGTCAACCGAAGGCACGACTGATCGTTTTCGAGACCCGGCGTGGTCTGGAATTGCGCCAGGGTGAGGTTGCGATAGAAGTTGTTGCGGTTGCGGTTGTAGTGCACGCCGACGAAGATGAAGTTGTCGCCGTCGCCCCATTCTTCGAACAGACCGGCATTGTATTGCTGCTTGTCGATCTCGCCCGGGCCCTTGAACTTGTCATAATTCGTGTAAGAGCCGGCGAGGAAGGCGGTCGTGTCCCACGGGCCGAAGGCACCGGTGTCGACGAGGCCGAAGAAGCGGCCGAAATTGTACTCGCCGGCGCTGCCTTGCAGCCATAGGCCAGGGTCAGCGATCGGCCGGCGGGTCACGTAGTTGATCGTGCCGCCCGTCGCCGAAGCGGTCGGGCTGTCGACGTCGGTCGTGCCCATGTTCACGGTGGCGCGCGTGATCAGTTCGGGATCGAGCTGCTGGTTGGAATAGATGGCGTAATTGCCCGTGTCGTTGAGCGGGATGCCGTCGATCGTCAGCGAAATGCGGTTGCCGTCGAAACCGCGGATGCGGAGGTTGCCGCCCGCTGAGCCATAGGGGTCGTTGTTGGTGAAGTTCACGCCCGGGACGAGATTCACCGATTGCAGAATGGACTGGCCCGCCGCCTGACGGTCGATGAACTCCTCGGTGATCGTCGCCCGGGACTTCGGGGCCGTCTCGGCAATCATCGTTCCGTCGATCGAGCGACGCCCGGCGGTGACGACGATGGTCTCCTCTTCCTGCGCCTGCGAGCCCGTGGACTGCGCGTGGGCGACGCCACCCATGGAAATCGACAGCGCCGTCAACGCGGCGCCCGACAGCAACTTCCTCGAGAACATAGAAACCCCCTTCACGCGACGCGCGTGATCGCGCATTCGCCCCGTGTGGGCGGCTCATAGCGGCAGGCTTCGACAGTTCGTTTACGATTTGGTGACGACTCTGTTGCGTCGCCCAACGTGACGCGTTCGCCACACAGGCGGTTTGTTACATCTTCATGACGCGAGCAGGCGGGTTCAACGCGGGAGCAGACGTCCCTGGCGCGCTGCGCCGTGCGCTCAACGCGAGCACGCCGATCGCAACGGGCGCGAGCAATCTACGCCGTCTTGGCAAGCGCAGAACCTTGGATCGCGCGCATCATGCGCCCGCTCTCACGCCGCTCCACCAAGCCGCGCCACGCGCTGGTCGCGCGTCAGGAGCGCTCTCGTGGCGCACCGCCAGCACTGCGCTATTTGCGCCGACACCTCCTAGACGCATTCCGCTCCGTGGAGATGTACGCGCCGTACAGCCCGCTTGCGGCGCGGCGCCCGCGCCCGTCCGGTTTTGCTTGCACGCGAGCGCTCGATCCGTAAGTTCGCCCACCATGTTCGGCATTCCCATCGAGTTCATTCTGTTCGGCGCGACGCTCTTAGGCGTAGCGCTGTTCCATCACCGCACCTTCACGGTGGCGATCACCGGCCTCGTCGTCATCCTCGCCTACAAGTTCATCTTCTCCGACTTCGCCGGAGAGGCCGGGCTGCCGGGGTTCGCAGAGCATCTCGGCCGCCATTGGATCGAGATCGCGAATCTCGGCCTCCTGCTGCTCGGCTTTGCTCTGCTCTCGCGTCACTTCGAGGAGAGCAAGCTGCCCGATCTCGCGCCCGACATCCTGCCCGACAACTGGACAGGCGGCCTGGTGCTGCTCGGGCTGGTGTTCGTCATGTCGGCATTTCTCGACAACATCGCCGGCGCGCTGATCGGCGCGACCATCGCCGCGCACGTCTACAGAAAGCGCGTGCACATCGGCTACCTGGCCGCCATCGTCGCCGCCTCCAACGCCGGCGGCGCGGGCAGCGTGGTCGGCGATACGACGACGACCATGATGTGGATCGCCGGCAAGAGCCCTTTGGACGTGCTGCACGCCTATGTCGGCGCCATCGCCGCCTTCGCGGTGTTCGCCATTCCCGCCGCGCGCTCGCAGCATCACTACAGCAAGATCTTGAAGCACGACGCCGGCGGCATCGTCGTCGACTGGGCGCGCGTCGCTATCGTCGTTTTCATGCTCGTCTGCGCCATCGGCGCCAATGTGTGGGCGAACATCGTCGCGCCGGACCTGCTGCACGCGATCCCGGTCATCGGGATGGCGCTGTGGGGGGCGCTGCTCGTCGCCTGGCCGTTGCGCGCGCCGGACTGGAAGGTAATGCCCGAGACGGTCAAGGGCGCCGCGTTCCTGCTCTCGCTCGTGCTGGCTGCATCGCTGATGCCGGTCGAGCGCTTGCCCGCGCCCTCTTGGGAATCTGCCTTCAGCCTCGGCTTCATCTCCGCCGTGTTCGACAACATCCCGCTGACGGCGCTGGCGCTGCAGCAGGGCAATTACGATTGGGGCATGCTCGCTTACACGGTTGGCTTCGGCGGCTCGATGGTGTGGTTCGGTTCGTCCGCCGGCGTTGCCGTGTCGAACATGTTTCCGGAGGCGAAGTCCGTTCTGTTGTGGCTGCGTGCAGCGTGGTTCGTGCCTGCCGCTTACGTAGTCGGCTTCTTCGTCATGCTGGGGATCATGGGCTGGCATCCGCAGCCCTAGTGCGGCGGATTCGAAATTCGCCTTGAGGCTGATGGCGCGCGACGAGCGAATTTCAGATCCAAAGCCGCGCTAGAAAACTTGGAATACAATGTCCCCTTTGGACCTGAAATTCGATAGTCGCGTGATCCCGGCATGGATCGAATTTCAAGTCGGGGACATTGAAACACAAAGCGGCCGCACCGTTCCCCGATGCGGCCGCCTCACGTCGCTTTGTAGAGGGCGTCTCCTCCCCGAAACGCGACCGTCCGCGACGCCGACGATCGGGCGCGAAATTGAGCCGCACCGGCGATCCGGTCAAGCCCGCTCTATCGGGCCAGAATTTGCTGCACTGCGGCAACCAGCTGCGCCCGCGGCACTTCCAGCTGCGCCCGTTCGCGCGACTTGGCGTAGGCCTCACGGTCCTCGCCGAGCCCAACCGCGATCTTGGCCCCGAGCTTCAAGTCCTTGAGCGTCACGGCGCCTTTGGCGAGCTCATCGCCGCCTTGGATCACCGCCACCGGCGCATTGCGTTTGTCGGCGTATTTCATCTGCGCCTTCATCCCCGAAGCGCCAAGATACGCCTCGGCGCGAATGCCGGCGCGGCGCAATTCGTCCGCCATGGCGAAGTAATCGCCGATGCGTTCGCCATCGAGCACAAGCACGACAACCGGTCCCGGCGCCGACTCTTGCACGTCTGCGCCCAATCGCGCCTGCGCCGCGACGAGGCGGCTGACGCCGATGGAAAAACCGGTGGCCGGCACTCGTTCGCCGGTGAAGCGCGCGATCAGATCGTCATAACGCCCGCCGCCGCCAATCGAGCCCAGCGCGCCGCCGCCGCCAACCGCCATCAATTGCGCCTCGAACACGGCGCCCGTGTAGTATTCGAGCCCGCGCACTATGGAAGGATCGAATTGAGCGCGCGCCTCATCGACGCCGAGGGCGCTCAACACCGCATCGATGCGCGTCAGTTCCTTGATTCCGCTGCGTCCCTCGTCGCCGTCGCCGACGATGTCTCCGAGCGCCTCGATCACCGCGCTTCGGGACTCAGAAGCGGTGGTGACGAACGCGAGCAAGGTCTCGACTGCCTTCGGTTCAAGTTCGGCGCCCTTGGTGAAATCGCCGGACTCATCCTTTCGCCCCTTGCCCAAGAGCGCCGCCACACCGTCGACGCCGACACGGTCCAGTTTGTCGATCGCACGCATAACCGTAAGGCGTTTGGCTTCGGCGCCCGCACTTGCAAGCCCCACGCGTTCGAGCACGCCGTTGAGCAAACGCCGCGAATTGACCTTGAGGACGAAATCGCCGCGGGCCAGTCCCACCGCCTCGAAGGCTTCGCACGCCATCGCCACCATCTCGGCGTCAGCGGCGGGATCGTCCGAGCCGACAGTATCGGCGTCGCATTGCCAGAATTCGCGAAAACGCCCCGGTCCCGGCTTTTCGTCGCGCCAAACGCGCCCCGCCTGCCAGCGCCGGAAAGGCTTCGGGAGCGACTGGCGCTCTTCCGCGGCGAACCGCGCCAAGGGAGCGGTGAGATCGTAGCGCAGAGACACCCAACGTTCGTCGTCCTGGAACGAGAACACGCCCTCGTTCGGCCGGTCGAGATCGGGCAGGAATTTGCCCAGCGCTTCGGTGAATTCGAGCGCCGGCGTTTCGAGCCGATCGAAGCCCCATTGCTCAAAAACGCGACCAACGGCGGTGACGATGCGTTCTTCAGCGCCCGCGGCGTCGCCAAGTTTGTCGCTAAAGCCACGCGGCTTCTCGGCGGCGACAAGAGGTGTTTCGGGACTGGTCATAGACAGAGACTTTCTGGATTTAGGCTTGGTCTTCATGCGAAGGCGCGCATCAGCGCGCGATGGCGAGCGTCAATGTCGCGTGAAGCCGTCATAGCCGGTCGCTTGCGCGATCTCGCCGGAAAGCACTTGCGTGGCCAAGGTCTCGATATCCCAACTCAGTTCGCGATCGCCGCCGCTCGTCCAGGGCGGGAAGGCTTCGCTGATCTTACTTAGGACGGCTCGGGTGCGTATGCCAAGGGCGACAGGCTTCTCTCCGAGCGCCGGATTCTGTGTATTCGCGGCGCGCAGGCGCTCGGCCTGCGCCGCAAACGCCATCTCGATGGCGAGAATCCGAGCGAGGCATTCCGTCGCCTCATAGGCGCGCATGGCGACGTTGGCGGCCATGCTGACGTGATCTTCCTGGCCGGAATCGGTGGAGAGCGACAGGAGATGAGACGGCATCGCCATGCCCCAGATCTGATTGCAGAGGCCCGCCGTCGTGACCTCGGCGATGAGCAAGCCTGATTCCGTCGGATCGATTTCAGCGCCGCGAACCTGTGGCCCGAGATTTTTGTTGCGCTTGGCATCGACAATGCGGGCGCAGCGCAAATTCGATATCCGCGCCATGATGCCCGCGGCCTGCAACAGACCGTAAGTATCCACCGCCAGCGGCATGCCATGGAAGTGGCCGCCGGAGGTGATGAGGTCGACCGTGTATTGTTCGCTTGGTGAAGAGTTGAGATCCATGGGGTTGTCGGTGACGCTGCGGGCTTCAATCTCCAGCGTCCGCGTGGCGCGCTCGATCAGTTCCAGGCAAGGCCCCAGCGCCTGCGCGGCGCAGCGCAGATTGTAGGGATCCTGGATCACGCCATCGTGCTCGAACTTCGTATCGGTATCGACGTCCTGGAAGGAATAGCCCTCCAGCAGATCGAACACCCAACGCGCAAACCGCACCGAGCCCGGATGCGCGCGCAGTGCGTGCAGGTCGTCGCGGAAAGGGCGACCCATGCCGCGCATGGCTTGCACGTGCAACGCGGTTGAAATCGCCGCTGCGTGAATGAGCCGCTCCATGCGCGCGGCCGCCAACGCACCCCAGGCGTTGGCGTACTGGCAACCATTATTGAGCGCGAGCCCTTCCTTCATTTCAAGTTCGATCGGGTTGAAATTGGCGCTCGCATTGGCGGTGCGCACGGGGCCGTCTTCAGTGAGCACCTTGCCCGCGCCGATCACGACCGCGGCAATGTGCGAAAGCGGGGCCAAGTCTCCGCTGGCTGAAACGCTGCCGTCACGTGGCACAGCGGGCGTGACGTTGTTGTTGAGCATGTCAATCAAAGTGTCGATCACCTTCGACCGGACCACGCTGCGCCCGCGCGCCAAAGATGCGGCGCGCAGCAACATGGTTGCCCGCACCACCGGCGCAGGGGCCGGATCGCCGACCCCTGCGCAATGGGAAAGGATAAGGTTGCGCTGCAGCCGCTTCAGCGCGTCCGGCGCGACGTAGTCTTTGTAGTTGCTGCCGAACCCCGTATTGAGCCCGTAGACGCGCTTGTCGGGATTGGCCGCGAGCTGACCCACCGCCCGCTCCCTGTAGGCATCGACCAGCGCCCATGTGTCCTGGTCCGGCGCCACTTTCGCCCGGGCATAGGCGACATCCTCGATGTCGGCGATGGTGAGCACGCCATCGTGCTTGAGCGTTACCGTGCGTTGCATGGGCTGATCCTTCGCGGGAATCGGCGCAGACCTAGCGTAAACCATGCGCAGACGCGAGCGCCGAACCCCGGCGCCGCTCTTGCTGAACGCCGCCTAACCCTATCGGGGAAGGAGCCGACACATGCTCACCTGTCTCGCTTTGGCGCTGAGCGTCAGCTTTGCCGAATTGCCCGCGCTTGCGGCCGAAGTCGAAACGGGGGCGCGCGAGCTTACCCTTCAGACGGAAATTACGCCGGCCCTTCTGACCAGCATCGAGGAATTCTCCACCGACGCCGAACGGCTTTCGGTCTCGCTGCGTGACCTCGGCGTCGAGCAGGATCTCCCCTGCATCTTCCACGGCATCGCCGAGGACGCCCGCGAGCGCGTCGTGGAATTGCGCGGCGCCGACACGCCGCCGGAACGCGACAGCGCATTCACCAATCTGCGCGCGCTATTGGACGACGCGATCCTGATTGCACCGATAGCCGCATCAGCGGCCGCAGACCGCGCCGCCGATCGCCACGTCGCCTCGCGCTAAGCGTACTTCACGCTGCAGCCATAGGGCGTAGTTTCGGCCACACGAATGGGACGTCCCGCTTCAATATCGGCAAGCGCCGCGCGAACGTAGTTGTTCGCGCCTTCGAGCGTCGCCGGCCGCGCGGAGGGACGATCGTCGATTGCGCCCTGGTAAAGCACAGCGCCCTCGGAACTGATGATGAACATCTGCGGCGTGTTGCGCGCGCCATAGGCGCGGCCCATTACGCCGGTGGGATCAAGCAGTGTCGAGGTGGGGTGTGCGTTGTCGCGCTGCACGCGCGCACGGGCGCCGGCGCCATCGAGGTAGCCCTGTTCGCCCGGCGCCGAGGAGATTACTTGCAGCCACACGATGCCGTCCGCGGTGGCCTCCTGCTGCAGCGCTTGCATATTGCCGCTGTCGTAGTGTTTGCGCACGTACGGACAGCCGTGATTGGTCCATTCGAGGATCACCATGCGGCCTCGGAATTCGTCGAGCGTGCGCGTGGCGCCGTTAGCGTCCTGCATGGCGAACGCCGGGGCCTGCGCTCCCGTTTCCACCGCCGCGACGGCCTGGCCGCCCGCGTTGAAGAGAAACGCCGTCGCGCCAAGCGCGCCTGCCACAAGCACGGCGCCGCCGATCAACATGGCGCGCTTCGACATGCCGCTCATCTTTGTTCTCCTGCGATGGTGTCCAGAACCAAACTCTCGCTCAGCACTTGCGGCAATACAACCGCTTCGCCGCCGCCGGGCGGATAATAGAGATAAAGCGGCACCCCCGCGCGTCCATGCTCGGCCAGCGCCCCCGCGATCGCGTCGTCGCGGTTGGTCCAATCGCCGACAAGATAGGCTACGTGCTGGGCTTCGAACGCCTGTGCTATGCGCGGCGTGAACACGGCAACTTCATTGACTTTACATGTCACGCACCAGGCCGCAGTGAAATTCACGAACACGCCGCGTCCTTCGCTTTGCAATTCCGTCACACGCGCCGCACTCCAGGGCTCCGACGCCAGAACTTCCTGCGTCTCAACGCCGACCAAAGGCCGCCACGTGAACGCAAGCGTCGCCGCCAGCACGACGGCGCCGACGACGAGCCACATCCGCCCCCACCGCGACACGAAAATGAGAAACGCTAGCGCCGCCGTAACACCAAGCAACGCCGCGACGCCATCGGCGCCCGCCTGCTCCGTCAGCACCCACGCCAGCCAGACCGCGGCGGCGAACATCGGAAACGCAAGCGCATTGCGCACGCGCTCCATCCACGGACCCGGCTTGGGGATCAGGCGCTGCAAACCGGGCGCGAAATGCAATAGCGTGAGCGGCAGGGCGAAACCCAGCCCAAGCGCAGCAAAGACCAGCAGCGTCGTCAGCGCCGACTGCGTCAACGCGGCGCCGATCGCCGTGGCCATGAACGGCGCCGTGCATGGCGTCGCCGCGATGACTGCGAGCGCGCCGGTGAAGAAAGCGCCGGCGGCGCCGCGTTTGCCGGCAAGGCCCGCACCCATGTTCTGAGCGTCCGCGCCGAACTCGAACACGCCTAGCAGATTGAGGCCGATGACGAAGAAAAGCAGCGCCAGGGCGCTGGTCATCCACGGCGCTTGCAGCTGGAAGCCCCAGCCAACGGCTTCGCCGGCGCCGCGAAGCGCGATCAGCACACCCGCCAGCGCCAGGAACGTGACCATCACCCCGGCGAAGTAGAGCACGCCGTGTCGCCGTGCTTCGCCCGCGTGTACGCCGCCCGCGAACGCAAGCGCCTTCACCGACAACACAGGCAGCACACACGGCATGATGTTGAGGATGAGTCCGCCCAGGAACGCCAAACCGATGGCGGCGATCAACGCGACGCTGGTCATGCTCGGGGTGTCGATTGCTGTGCCAGCACCAGTTGCGGCGCGTTCAAGCTCTACAAGGGAATAGTCGTCGCTGAACGTCGCCGGCCGGCCAGCCGTGTCTGGGATCGGCTCACCCGGCACTGCTGCGATCTCGAAGGCAAATGGCCTCCACTCCCCCCCGATGCGAGCTTCAAGCACGACGACGCCTTCAAGCGTCGTTTGCCCCAGATTGTCAGCAACGCCGGGCGTGAGTTCGAATGACGCCCCGACGGGACCTACCTGCGGACGCTGAGCCGCGGCCGCCTCCATTACGTCGCGGTCGAACGGAAAGAAACGCGGGTTTCGGATTCCCTGCGCGTTCGGCAGCGAAACGCTGAGCCGCGCCGGCGATCCCGCGCTGATCGATGCGTTCACGCCCTCTGCGCGCCGCGGGATGTTCGCCGCCGCTTCCGCGATCCGCGGCGCCCATTGCGGATCGTCGCGGCCGTGTGCTTCGACCGGCAGCGTCAGCGTGACCGTCGCTTCTTCCGGAATACAGATGTCCGAGCAAACGAGCCAATAGGCTGCCGCGCTCAACGTTACGGTCGAGCCCACCCGCGCATTGCGCGGCACGCTCAGCTCGACCGGAAATAAAACCTCGCCTTCGTAGCCGTAGTTCACCAGCATCGCGAACGGGATGCCTTCGGGAGCGGGCCACTGAATGTCTCCAGCCGTCCAACCCGGCGGCAGTGTCCACGTCAGCGACGTCGGCTCGCCACTGTCGCCAGGATTGCGCCAATAAGTGTGCCAGCCTTCGTTGATGGTCTCGCGCAGCGCGATCGTGAAGCGCTCGCCCGGCGCAACGGCTGCGCGTGAGGAGTGCAGCGCGGCGTCCACCTGACGCGGTGCGGGCGAAACTTGCTGTCCAAGCGCCGGCGAAGCGAAGAGGCTTAAGACGAACGCAACTAACGCGGCAAAACGAAGCATAATCAGCGCATACAAGCTCAAGGTCCTACCGCCAATGCGGCGGGCCCGCACATTGCCGTTCGCGCGAGGCCGGCCCGGCGTTACCCGCGCTCGCAAAGAAAGCGCCTCTCTTGACGGAGAGGCGCTTTCAACTTTGGTCGAAATTTGCGCTAGCGCAGCGGCGTCGAAGCCTGGATGCGCGCGGCGCGGCTTAGGATCTTGGGCCATAGACCAAGCGAGAGCAGGTGCGCATGCATCACCGCCGACACCCCTTTGTCGCGAAGTTCGAGATACGTGTCCTTCGGCAGCTTGTTTAGCTTCGCCTCAGAGATTCGCAAATATTCGCCAAGCTTGGTCGGCTCATCCGGCGTGCCGTCCGATTTCGCACGCGGCAGCGCCAGCGGCGTGAGCTCGAACAAGCCGTGCTGGTCCATCAACTTGACGAACTCCTGCGTGCGCCGGCCCAGCATGTCGAATTCTTTGCAGAACTGGATCGCTTCCTGCGTGTAGCGCGAGGGCTTGTCGCCTTCGAAGAAGGGCAATTCAGGCGTCGAGGAGAGCATCTTCGCAGAGCGGTCGATGCACACCAGCACCTTGTCCTCCGGGCCTGGCTGCGGCGTGCTGCCGCCCGCCAACACCGGCAGGAACGGATAGCGGCGCGCGAACGCGGGCAGATACACTTCCGGATCGAGCGAGCCGTCGGCGCCGAGGAAGACGTTCATGCCCGGGCGCAGGCCCATGACCGCCAGCGGCGTCTTCGTCTGCGCGTCGAAAATGATCGGATAGCAAACCGCGGCGAGGCCGAATTCATCGACCGTCAGCGGCACCAGATGTGTGTCCGCGAGGAACGAGAACGGGTTTGCGACTTGGCTTACACCCAGACTGCGATGCTTCTCATACGAAAGCGGCTCAAGCTGGTTGTAGAAGAGGATTTTGCCCAGCGTTTGCTGGCCGCCTTGCGCGGTCGTCATGGGTGTCTCCGCGAGTTCCCTACCACAGGGGGCTGTCCAAACCACGAATGCGCGGTTTTCGCAACAGCGTAGCGCAAATTGTCTGCGCTGGACGGCCTTTTCACAGAAGCGACGCATGCTATGGCAGGCCGCTGGCTTACGGCCGCGCAACACGGTGGCGATTGGGGGTGAGATGAGGCCGTTCCGTTGGGCGTTTGCGCTGGCGCTGGGGCTAACGCTCGCTGCCGCCTGCGGACCGCGTCAAGCGCGCCCGATGACCGCGTTCGAGGGCAAGCTTGGCGACTGGGCGCGCGAAATCCTCGCCGACAGCCCCGAGACCGCGAGCCAGGCCGGCGTCAGCGCCGACGCGGCGGGCGGCATATACACGGACCGGCTCGACGATCGTTCGGCGCTTGCGGTTGAAGCGCGCCGCAGCGCGGCGCTTCGGCGTTACGCCGAACTTCGCGCGCTCGATGCGAGCCGCCTGGATGACGCCGACGCGCTGACGCATGCAGTGTTGAGCGATCAGTTCGCCAACGCCGCCGAGGGGGCCGCGTTCAATTATGGAAGCTTCTCATCGCTTGGGGGCTCGCAACCCTACGTCTTGAACCAGATGGACAGCGCTTTCATCACGCTGCCCACCTTCCTCGACGATCGCCACGCCGTCACGGACGCTCAATCTGCGGAAGCCTACCTGACGCGCCTGCGCAGTGTTGCTGTCGCCATAGACCAGGAAACCGAACGCGCCCGTGCCGACGCCGCGCTCGGCATCCGCCCGCCCGGCTTCATCATGGATACGGTCGCGAGTATGCTCGAAGGCGTCCTGCGCGATCCGCCGAGCGCGCAGATTTACGTCACGAGTTTCCGGCGCAAGCTCGACGCCATCGCCGCGCGTGAGCAGAACCCGCAGCGCCGCGCCGCCATTGAGCGCGACAATTCGGTCCTGGCGGCGCGCGCCGAAGCGATCGTGCGCGATCACGTGCTGCCGGCCCACCAGCGTGCGCTGGCGTTCGTGCGCGTCGATCGCGCCCATGCTGACGATGCAGCAAGTGTTTCCCGGCTGCCGCGCGGGGCGGAGTTCTACGCCGCGGCGCTGAAGATCGAAACGACGACCGACCTCACGCCGGATCAGATCCATCGCACCGGCCGGACCCGGGTCGAGGCGCTCAACCGCGAGCTCGATATCGCCTTGCGCCGGCTCGGCTTCACCGAGGGCCCGGTCGGCCAGCGCCTGTCCCAGCTCACCGCCGATCCGCGCTATCAGTATGAAGACAGCGACGCCGGCCGCGCCCAACTGATCGCCGATGTGCAAAGGCGCGTGAACCGCGTGCTCGAACGGGCGCCGCAATGGTTCGGCCGGCTGCCGCAAGCGCGGCTCGAAGTGCGCCGGGTGCCCGCGTTCGCCGAGGCGGGCTCGCCGGGCGCCTACTACAATCCGCCGTCGCTCGACGGTTCGCAGCCTGGCGTCTACTTCATCAACATGCGCAGCCTCGCCGAGATGACGCGCATCGATCTGCCGACGCAGGACTATCACGAAGCCGTTCCGGGCCATCACTTCCAGATCGCGCTGGCGCAGGAACTGACCGACACGCCCCTGTTGCGCCGGCTCATCTCCTTCAACGCGTACTCCGAAGGCTGGGCGCTTTACGCCGAACAGCTCGCCGACGAGCAAGGTTTCTACGAAGGCGATCCGGTCGGCCGCATCGGCTATTTGCGCTGGCAACTTTGGCGTGCGGCGCGGCTTGTCGTCGACACCGGACTGCACGCGCAGAATTGGACGCGCCAGCAGGCGATTGATTATCTGCTGCAAACCACCGGCGACGTCCCCGCCGTGATCGCCACCGAAGTCGACCGCTACATCGTCTGGCCGGGCCAGGCCTGCGGCTATGAACTCGGCCGCCGCGAGATCGTCCGCTTGCGCGAAGCGGCGCAAACCGAACTCGGCCCAGACTTTGATCTGCGCGGCTTTCACGACGCCGTGCTGCTTCACGGCGAAGCGCCGCTCCCGGTGCTCGACACATTGGTGCGCGACTGGATTCCGGAGCAGCGCCGGCTAGCCGAACGCGAGCGCCGGCGGCGCTGATACGCCAAGAAAGCGTTGTTCTGCACACATCCCCGTGATGCACGCGTCTGTGTACGCAAAACGCCGCGCGCATGCCTCATCTTGGTCGCGATCGAAGCGCTTCGCTCGTAGCGTAAACACAACCGTGTCCGGACGGTTCGGGAGGGAACGTCCATGCTGCGCAATACTCGGCGCGCAAGCTTCATGCTGTGCGCAATACTTCTCACTGCCTGTGCCTCGCAATCGACGACGCAAACTGAACGGGACGAAGAAGAATCCATCGTCGTCACGGGCGAGCGGGTTCAAAATCAAACACAGGATTCGACCTCGGCGGTTACAACAATCGCGCCCGAACAGCGCGTGCCGTCGGCGCCGCCGCCAGCAGACGGACGCGCTCGCGCCGCGATCGGCGGCGTCGTTGGAAACTACGCGCAGATGGCGCCGCAGCCGATGCCCGGCGATATCGACCGTGAGAATTACGAAGATGTCGACACCAACCCGATCCGCATGGTCGCCACCGATCCAGTCTCGACCTTCTCGATCGACGTCGACACGGCATCCTATTCCAACGTGCGTCGCCTGCTGAACTCAGGCCGCTTGCCGCCGCAGGACGCGGTGCGCACCGAAGAACTGGTCAACTATTTCCGCTACGACTATCCGCTGCCGCCGACGCGCGAGCAGCCCTTCTCAACCAACGTCACGGTGGCGCCTTCGCCTTGGGCGGAAGGTCGTCAACTCGTGCACATCGGCCTGCAAGGCTACAACATCGTGCCGCGCGAACGCCCAGCGCTCAACCTCACGCTGCTGATCGACGTCTCCGGTTCGATGGCGCCTGAGAACAAGCTGCCGCTGGCGTTGCAAAGCTTCCGCATGCTGATCGAGCAACTCAATGCGAGCGACCGCGTGTCGATCGTGGTGTACGCCGGTGCGGCCGGCGCCGTGCTTGAACCTACGCCCGGCAGCGAGCGCGGCCGCATCATCGCCGCGCTTGAAAATTTGCATGCCGGCGGCTCGACGGCGGCGGCGAAGGCTTGCGTCTTGCCTACGCGCTGGCCGAGCAGAACTACAACCGCCGCGCCGTCAATCGCGTCATCATCGCCACCGATGGCGACTTCAATGTCGGCATCAACGATCCCGAAGAGCTGGAGGATTTCGTCGAGCGCAAGCGCGAGACGGGAATCTATCTCTCGGTGCTCGGCTTTGGCGGAGGCAACTATAACGACTTGCTGATGCAGCGCTTGGCGCAGAACGGCAACGGCGTCGCCGCCTACATCGACACGATCAACGAAGCACGTCGTGTGCTGCGTGATGAGATGGCGTCGAACATGTTCACCATCGCCCAGGACGTGAAGATCCAGGTCGAGTTCAATCCCGCACGCGTCGCTGAATATCGTCTGATCGGCTACGAGACGCGAATGCTGAACCGTGAGGACTTCAACAACGATCGCGTCGACGCCGGCGAGATCGGCGCGGGCCATGCTGTGACCGCGATCTATGAGATCGTGCCCGTGGGCGGGGCAACGTTCAACGACCCGCTGCGCTACAGCCAAGAACGCGCCGGCCCGGGCACGGCGAGCGAACTCGCCTTCCTGCGTATCCGCTACAAGCTGCCAGGTCAGGATACGTCACGCCTGATCGAACGCCCGATCACCGAACGCGACGCGGTGCGCGACATCGCGCAAGCGCCGGAGTCGACGCGCTGGGCCGCCGCCGTCGCCGCTTATGGCCAATTGCTGCGGCACGATCAGTTCTTGGCGGCTGGCTACGGCTACGACGACGTCATCGCGCTCGCTCAGTCGGCTCGCGGCCGCGATGAATTCGGCTGGCGCGCCGAATTCATCCAACTCGCCCGCAGCGCCCAGAGCGCCGCGGCGCTTCCTACGGCGCAAAACGCGCCGAGAGGCGGACAATAGGTGACGCCTCTTCCCCCTCCCCGCCGCAGGTGGGGAGGGGGCTAGGGGGTGGGGCGTCTCGGAATTCGCGCTTGCGTCTCAGCAACAATGATCCGCGCAACGCGCCGCAGATCGGAGAGCACCTCGGCGTTCGTGAAGCGCAACACCCGATAGCCGCCCTCGCGGAGCCACCCGTCGCGTTGGGCGTCGCTTTCGCGTGCAGCGTCATTGTCATGGGCATTGCCGTCGACTTCGACGACCAGCCTAGCCGCGCGGCAAGCGAAGTCGACGATGAACGGACCGATCGGTGTTTGACGGCGGAAATGCGAGTCGTCGAGGGGCGCGCGACGCAACTCCATCCAGAGCGCTCGTTCCGCCGGCGTCATCGATTTACGCACGCTGCGCGCGAGTACACCCGCGTCGACGCCGCGAAGCCCCGGCGCATAGGTCTCTTTTGGCAAACGCCCCTCCCCTTAATCCCCACCCCGCAAGC
>JBQTJK010000106.1:0-1709 GCA_052387215.1 Caulobacteraceae bacterium | reverse complement strand
GCGCTCGATGCGCGTCGATTGGAACGTGATCGCCGGAAATCGCTCGGCATCGAGGAACTCCGCACCGCGCATGCTGTCGATGAAGCCAGGCGGAGGGTTGTCGCTGGCGATGGAGCGCGGATCGATGGTGACGCTGATCTGCGAGTTTTCCGGCGCTGCGGGATCGAGGGTCAGCGATGCGTCCCAGCGCTCGAAGCGCGCAGTAAAGTTCGAGTAGCCGATGTGGTTCAGGCGCACGATCAGGCTGGAATGGGCCTTGTCCAACCTGTATGCGCCCGCCGGCGCGGTATGCTCCACCGGCGCTTCGGCTTCCTGCGCCGGTGCGCTATCGCCAGCCTGGTTTGGCGCGCCGCATGCGGCTAGCGCGAGAACAAGAAGCGGCAAAGCAAGGCGTTTCATAAGCTGATCTCCCGGTCTTGCATCAAGGACGCGCTCCGTCCGTCCATTCCGACAGGGCGCGGAAGAAATCTCTGGCTGGCTCAGGTTTCCCGCAATCACATGAACTTGCGGCGACGAAATGCGGCGACATCCTCGCGGCTTAGGTCGAACCACTCCCCGTTCCTTCGCTTGGCAGCAAATCGTTGATGCCAATACGACTCGATTCCCGCGGGGTCGTCAGTGCGAATCGTATGAACTAGGTTAGCGGGCTCCGGCAGCTGAATCGCAAGCTGACGCTCGCGAGCTCCAGCGTGAACAGAGCGCCCAATCTTGTGGAACCGTCCGGATTTCAGCAGATAGACATAGCCGTCCGCTGGTGCGGCGCTCCTTGGCGCGCGCGATTGTTCTTTGGGCACGACCTCCGCACATAAAGCGGCGACATCGTCAATACCCTGCTCTTCGCAATATCGCGCCACCATTGCCACGATCTCGGCTTTGCCGCCGACGCGCTCGAACACCCCAACGCTGGGGAACGAGTCGTCGTACGTGCGTTTGACGCGAAGGTCAGCACGCGTTGGGAATCGGCCAAGTTCACGCGCAACTTTAACTACCGCGGCGCTAAGTTCGGATTCTGATTTTGCGGAGTCCTTGAAGCTCTGCGGCTCGAATCCCGCTTCGCGAACCAGGTCGCCGTAGCGCGCCCAGTATTTCTTCCAATGGTGCTCTTTGACTCCCGCCTCGGATTCCAAGCGGAGGCGGCCCAAAGCCGCGCCGCCGTTTGTGGCGGCTGTTTCGCGCACGGCTGCGAGGATGGAGTCCCGGTCCATCGCGACGTCCTCAGATCCCCTGCTTCAACCGCTCCACGTGCAGGTCGAGCCACATCTGCCGGTGGCGCTTCAGCCGTTCGGCCGCAAGGATTTGTTTGATCTGCGCCAGCGTTTGTTCGAGCAGCGTGTTCACGAGCACGTAATCGTATTCGCTCCAATGCCCGATCTCATCCAACGAGCGCGCCATGCGCTTTTGAATCACTTCTTCGCTGTCTTCCGCGCGCGTGTGCAGGCGGCGTTCTAGCTCAGCCATCGACGGCGGCAGGATGAAGATGCCCACCACATCCTCCGGCGCGGCGGCGCGAAGCGCGCGCGCGCCCTGCCAGTCGACGTCGAACAGAACGTCGCGGCCCTGGATCAGCAACGCTTCCACCGGGGCGCGCGGCGTGCCGTAATGGTTGCCGAACACCATGGCGCTTTCCAGGAACTCGCCGCGATCCTCCATCTGTTCGAATTCCTCGCGGCTGAGAAACTTGTACTCACGCCCGTCGATCTCGTTTCCGC
>JBQTJK010000105.1:0-7719 GCA_052387215.1 Caulobacteraceae bacterium | reverse complement strand
TCGACATGGTGGGCGAAAAACTCATCACTCAGGACGAGGCCGTGCTGCGCATCGACGCCTCGGCACTCGATCAACTCCTGCACCCGACGATTGCAGACGGCTACAAGCGCGACATCATCTGCAAGGGCTTGCCGGCCTCGCCCGGCGCCGCTGTCGGCGTTGTCGTGTTCGATTCCGATGAAGCCGAGCGCCTCGCCGCCGACCGCAAGAAGGTCATTCTCGTCCGCGAAGAAACCAGCCCCGAAGACATTCACGGCATGCACGCTTCGCAAGCCATCGTCACCGCACGCGGCGGTATGACCAGTCACGCCGCCGTCGTCGCCCGCGGCATGGGCCGGCCGTGCGTGTCCGGCGCCGGCGACATCCGTATCAACCTCAAGGCCGGCGAGTTCAGCGCCGGTGGGCGCGTGATCAGACAGGGGGACACCATCACCGTCGACGGCTCGTCTGGCGAAGTGTTGTTTGGCGCAGCGCTCATGGTTGAGCCAGAACTCACCGGCGATTTCGCCAAGGTGATGGAATGGGCCGACGCCGCGCGGCGCATGAAAGTGCGCGCCAATGCGGATACGCCGAAGGATGCGGAGATCGCAGTGAAGTTCGGCGCCGAGGGCATCGGCCTCTGCCGCACCGAGCACATGTTCTTCGACGCAGAACGCATCGCCTCGGTGCGCAAGATGATTGTGGCCGAGACGCCGGAAGCGCGCGTGCGCGCGCTAGATGAACTCTTCCCGCACCAGCGTCGGGATTTCGTCGGCATCTTTAAGGCGATGGGCGGCCGGCCGGTGACTATCCGCTTCCTCGATCCGCCGCTGCATGAATTCCTGCCGCACAGCGAGGATGACATCACCGAAGTGGCGCCGACGCTCGGCGTCACCGCCGATTGGCTGAGCGCGCGTGTGAAGGCGCTCGCGGAAAGCAATCCGATGCTCGGCTTCCGCGGCTGCCGGCTCGCTGTGGTTTACCCCGAGATCTACGAGATGCAGGCGCGCGCCGTGTTCGAAGCCGCCTGCGATGTCGCCGGGCAAGGCGAGCCACCCATTCCCGAAATCATGATCCCGTTCGTGATCACCAAGAAAGAGCTGGAGCTCATCAAAGCGCGCGTCGACGACATCGCCAACGAAGTGTTTAGCAAACGCGGGCGTACGATTGCGTACCTAGTCGGCACGATGATCGAACTGCCGCGCGCCGCTCTGCGCGCCGGCGAGATTGCGGAAGCCGCCCAGTTCTTTTCATTTGGTACAAACGACCTGACCCAGGCCACGCTTGGCGTGTCTCGCGACGATGCGGGAAGATTCTTGGGAACGTATGTCGAGCGGCAAGTGTTACCGGTCGACCCGTTCGTCTCCATCGACGCCGAAGGCGTTGGGGAGCTCGTAAGGCTCGCTTGCGAGCGGGGACGAGCCGCCCGGGAGGGGCTGAAGCTTGGCGTCTGTGGCGAACACGGCGGCGACCCAGCCTCGGTGGCGTTCTTCGAGCGCGCCGGGCTCGATTACGTCTCGTGTTCGCCGTATCGCGTGCCGATTGCGCGTCTGGCTGCGGCCCAGGCCGCCCTCGGACGAAAGCTCTGAGGCCGAGGCGCAGGACGAACTTCCGTTGGGTCAATCATCTGCGGCGCCCGCGTCCAGCGGTCGCGGCCGTTTTCGCGTCGTTGGTGAACTGGCACGGCCCTCGCAAGACTTTGCCGGCTTTGGGCTTTCTCGGCGTGACCTAACGGTCTCACCCAAAACCAGAAGTCAGACAGATGAGGCGGGAGGCGAGACTATGAACAAAAAGTCAATCGCCCCTCGCGTGAGGAACCTGTATCCCCCACGAGCCTCAGGGCAAATTGTTTACGGGACGAAACGGTTTCGGCTGCTGCGGAATATTTGGCGATCATCTGTGCCAAATCTGCACGTGTTTAAGCGGGGCTTAATGCAATTAAGGTTGTTCTGGCGTCGACTGGCTATTCTTGCGGGCGAGATTCGGACCCAAGTGATGGTGGAGATCGAACGGAACCCTCTGGCGGTGCGCCAGGGCGCAGCGACGATTATGTGCCTCGCCGCCGCTGCGGTTGCGATGCCCGTGATCTCGCATCGCGCCGCCGAGCAGCGCGATGGCGCCGAATGGGCGGCCACCTCGACGGCGTTCCAAGCGCAGTTCGAGCGCGAACTGCTCGCGTCCGATCCTAACCAAGTTCAGCTCACGGCGTTCCACGGCAACGACGGCTTGCGTGCGCGTGGCACGGCCACGCTGTTCGAAAGCCCGGACGCCCGCGCCATGATGGTGCAGGCGGTGCTCCGCGGTCCGTCGGCCCAAACCGCAGCCGAGCCTACCGTACCGGCCGAGCCGCAGGTCGATCCCCGTCAGCATGCCTGCCTGAGCCGGGCGATCTATTATGAGGCGCGCGGCGAGAGCCAGCGCGGCCAGATCGCCGTCGCCGAAGTGATCATGAACCGGGTCCGCTCGGGCTACTATCCGGCCTCGATCTGCGGCGTGGTTTACCAGGGCTCGCACCGCGCAAACGGCTGCCAATTCACTTTCACCTGCGACGGTTCGCTGAACCATCGCCCGCGCGGCCGCGGCTGGGATCGCGCCCAGCGCGTCGCCACCGCCCTGATGCTCGGCTACACCCGTCCAATCACCCAGGGCGCCACGCACTATCACACCCACGCGGTGAACCCGGTTTGGAATGCGGGCCTGGTCGAAACCACCTCGATCGAAAGCCATGTTTTCTATCGCTTCCCGAACCGCTCCGAGCGCGCCTACTACCAGGAAGCCTTGGCCCGCCGCCGTGGCGCGCTTGGCTCACGCCGCGGTTCAGGCGCCGATCAGCTCATTCCGGAGGCTGACGAAGCGGCGCTGGAAACCGTCGAAGGGGTTGTCGCGGAAGAGACCGCGCCGGCCGCTGACGACGCTGCGGTTGATACAAGCGCTGACGCCGCCGCGCCCACCGCCGAAGTTGCGACCTGACGTTTACGCGTCGCCGCTGAACTGTTTCTTGATCTGATTGCGCATGGCGCCGGGGAAGAACCGGGCAAAGAAACGCGCTCGCTCGGCTTCAGCGCCAACCATGTAATGAATGTCTCTGCCGTGCGCCGCATCCCAGGCGCGCTCTGCCGCCATGCGCACCGGGTAAATCACGGTCTTGTTCTCGATCAACTGATCGCGGATGCGGCGGTTCGAACCCTCAACGCCGCTTGAGTGACCATCGAGGATCGCCGTGTCGATGAACCAGGGCATCAGGCTCACGACACGTATACCGTAGCGCGAAAACTCTACATCGAGCGCTTCGGTGAGGCCGCGCACGCCAAACTTTGTCGCGCAATAGACCGCCAGGTTTGGTGCGCCGAAAATGCCAGCCACCGACGCCGTATTGACGATGCGTGCGCCCGGCGTTTCGCGTAGCAGCGGCAAAGCCGCGTTGACGCCGTTGATGACGCCCTTGAGATTCACGTCCAGCACCAGATCGATATCGTCGTCAGCCATCTCCTCAATCGGGCCACCTTTGCCAACGCCAGCATTGTTGAAGAGCACGTGCATACGCCGGTTGGTGGCCTGGCCGAACGTCTCCACCGCTCGCTTCCATCCCGCGCGATCACGCACGTCAAACGCCATCGAGATGCGTTGTCCTTCGGGCAGCATAGCGGCTGTTTCCTCCAGGCCCTGCGGGTTCACATCGAACAAGCCGACAAACCAGCCGCGCTCAGCGAAGAGTTGCGCTGTGGCGCGGCCGATGCCCGAGCCGGCGCCTGTGACGAAGATGGATTTCTGCGGTTCAGCCACTCGTTCCTCACTCAGTCGCGCGGCAATTCTCTAATCTCGACCGTGCCGCCGCCTTCGTACACCGGATTGCCGGAGAGCAGCGTGCGCGCGTGTGCAAGATCGTCAGCTTCGACGCGGATATAGCCCGTGAGAAGCGCCGTGGTCGACTGCGCATCGCCGCTTTTCCTTGCGAGCACACCGTCGCCGATCGCACTGCCTCCTTGGAAACGGCCGCTCGCGCGCAGCTTTGAGAGATAGGCGCTCCAGTCGCCCGCGTCCGGCGCATCGCCGTGCATCAGAAAAAGGTAGTCGGCCATGCGCGATGCCTGCGCGCGCCCGGACGTCACGTCAAGCGCGGCGGAGCGTCCTTCGCATTGCGGCGGGAGGGGCGCCGTAGAGGCGCACGAAAGCGCGGCGCATGCGTTCAGGATCGCCGAAGCCTGTGCGGCGAGCGATATCCTGGATCGCGCCGCCTTGCGCCAACGCCGCGCGCGCCGTTTCCGCGCGCAAGCGTTCGACCGCTTTCGCCGGCGTCACGCCAGTTCCTGCAGCGTAGGCCCGCGCGAAGTTGCGCGGGCTCATCGCAGCTTGTGAGGCCAGCCGCTCAACGGAAAGGTCCTCGCCGAGGTGTTCGCGCATCCAGGCATTGAGCTGCGCGAAGCGCGGCGCGCCCGCATTAAGTTCGAGCAGGGCCGAATGCTGGGCCTGTCCGCCTGGGCGCTTCGCATACACCACCATCTCGCGCGCCACGTTGGCGGCGATGTCATCGCCCAGATCCTCCGCGATCATCGCCAGCGCCAGATCGATGCCCGCTGTGACGCCGGCAGAAGTCCAGATCGCGCCGTCCTTGATGTGAATGCAGTCTGCTTCAACGCGTACCCCGGGAAACATCTGTGCGAGCTGCGCCGCGCGACGCCAGTGCGTCGTCGCGCGCTTGCCGTCGAGCAGCCCCGCCTGCGCCAGCAGAAAGGCGCCGGAACACACGCTGGCCACGCGTCGGGCCCGCGCGGGCGCTCGGCCGATAGAACGGATCAGCGCCCCGTCGCGCAGCGCGTCGACTGTGCCGTTGCCGCCAACAACGAGGATCGTGTCAACCGTCGCGCGTCCGCCGAACCGCTCTGCCGGCATCGGCACGCCGGAGGAGGAGGGCACGAGCCCCGCAACGCTCGCTGCGAGGCGAACCGCGTAGGCGCCTGGCGCAAAGCGCGTGGCGATCTCGAACGCACCGATTGGGCCCGCTGCGTCGATGATCTGAAAGCCCGGGAACACGACGATCAGCACCGTGCGCGGCCTTGGCGGAAAACGAGGCTTCTTTGACATTTCCGCCAAAGCCTTCCGGCGCCAGCATCCGCTTGTCAACGGAGGGCACGCCCATGGCGCAACCGTTCCGCATCGTCTTCATTCTCTATCCGCGGCTGACGCAGCTCGACTTCACCGGCCCGTACGAAGTGCTGGCGCGATTGCCCAATACAGAAACGATCATCGCCTCGAAGGACGGCGGCGTACTGCCGACCGAACTCGGCCTCACCTTCACCAATCTGCGCAAGCTCGCCGACATCGATCGCGCCGACATGATCATGACGCCTGGCGGACCAGGCCAGACCGAAGCGATGCTCAATCCGGAATTCATGGCTGAGGTGAAGCGGCTCGGCGAAAGCGCCAAGTACGTCACCTCCGTGTGCACGGGCTCACTGATCCTTGGCGCCGCCGGCCTGCTCAAGGGTAAGCGCGCCGGCAGCCACTGGGCCTATCGCCAACTCCTGTCGGCTTTCGGCGCAATTCCCGATGACGCCCGCGTCGTGCGCGACGGCAACGTGATAACCGGCGGCGGCGTCACCGCCGGCATCGACATTGCGCTGACCATCGCCGCTGAGATCGCCGGCGAAGACACCGCGAAGATGATCCAGCTCGCCATCGAATACGCGCCCGCGCCGCCGTTCAATTCCGGTCGACCGGAAATTGCGGAGGAGAAAACAGTGGCGGCCGTGAAGAATCTATTTGCCGCTTTCGCGCAGCAACGGCGCGAAGCGATCGAAAAAATGGCGGGAACGGCCTGATGCTGGCGCTCCGCCCGAACTGCGAATGCTGCGACCGCGACTTGCCGCCCGAAAGCGCCGATGCGCGCATTTGCAGCTTCGAGTGCACCTTCTGTGTATTGTGCGCCGGAGGCGTTCTGAGAGGGCAGTGCCCCAATTGCGGCGGCAATCTCGAATGCAGGCCGACCCGGCCGCCTGCGGCGCTGCTGAAATATCCGGCGTCGACGGAAAGAGTCCTGCGCAAGCGCTAAGACCTTTACCCATCGGTGCTCGAAGCTACGCGTTGCCTGCCGCGCCGCTCAGCTGAGAAGGATCGAAGCCGAGCGACTTGATCGCGCGCTCCCATTTGTCGTCGTGACCTTCGTCGAAGACGATGGCGTTGTCGAAATCGACGACGAGCCAGGCATTGTGCTTTAGCTCTTCCTCCAATTGCCCGGCGCTCCAGCCGGCGCAACCCAGCACCAGGACGAAGTTCGATGGCGCGTGTTCGCTCGCCACCGCTTCAAGGACATCGCGTGTCGCCGTCAGCCGCACGCCGGGGGTGATCGCTTGCGTCGCGTCGCCGGCGGCGAAGTCTTCCGAGTGCAACACGTAACCGCGATCCGGCCGCACCGGGCCGCCGTCCAGCACGGCGCGCGCGGAGATGTCGTCGCTGGCCTCCAGGCCGAGATGCATCAACACTTCGCTCAGTGTCAGCTCCTCCCTGGGCCGGTTGATCACGACGCCCATCGCATGCTCGGCGTCGTGCGCGCACATCATGATGACAGTCTTGTCGAAGCGGGGATCGCCGATCCCCGGCATCGCCACCAGAAGTTTGCCGGCAAGGGTGTCGCTCATGGGATCAATCGTCCCGCGCCCGCGGTTTTCGCGCAAGGGGGCGCTCGCATATCGGGCGCCCGTTGCCTACATAGGCCCCAACCTGAGGGAGATGCGAAATGATCAGAGTTGGCGACGGACTGCCGGATGTTCAGTTCAATGTACCCACCAGCGAGGGCATGAAGCAGATGCGCACCGCCGACGTGTTCGGCGGCAAGACCGTGGCGCTGTTCGCCGTGCCGGGCGCGTTTACGCCGACATGCTCAGCCCGTCATCTGCCCAGCTTCCGTGACAACATCGAAGCGCTGAAAGCCAAGGGCGTCGATACCATTGCTTGCACAGCCGTAAACGATCACTTCGTCATGGGCGCGTGGGCCAAGGATCAGGACATCGGCGACTCCATCCTGATGCTGTCCGACGGCTCAGGCGAATTCGCGCGCGCGATCGGCCTCGACGCGGACTTCTCCAAGTTCGGCATGGGCCCGCGCTCGAAGCGCTATTCAATGATCGTCAAGGATGGAGTGGTATCTCAGCTCAACATTGAAGAAGCTGGTGAATACAAGGTTTCCAGCGCGGAATACTTGCTTGGCCAGTTAGGCTGATCTTAACGCGCGCCACACCGCGCGAGAACGCATGAGGCCGCAGAAGCGGCGGGAGTAGGCGCCATGGATTTCGTCGTCCTTGCTTTCGTCGTCATGGCGCTCGTGCTGGCGTTCAGTTCGATCAAAGTCGTGCCGCAGGGCTTCCAATACACGGTCGAGCGCTTTGGGCGTTTCACGCGCAATCTGCGCCCCGGCATCGCGTTCCTGGTGCCCTTTGTCGACCGCGTCGGCCGCCGCATGTCGATGATGGAAGCGGTCTTGGACGTGCCGCGCCAGGAAGTGATCACCAAGGACAACGCCATCGTCTCGGTGGACGCCGTCGTGTTCATCCAGGTCATAGCCCCCGCGAAAGCGGCCTACGAGGTCGAGAACTATAAGCAGGCCATCCTTAACCTCTGTCTCACCAACATCCGCACCGTTGTCGGCTCGATGGATCTCGACGAAGTGTTGTCGCAACGCGACTCCATCAACGCGCGCCTCTTGACTGTCATCGACGCCGCCACGCACGCCTGGGGCACCAAGGT
>JBQTJK010000104.1:0-24563 GCA_052387215.1 Caulobacteraceae bacterium | reverse complement strand
CGCGCGCAGGAAATCCTCCTTGAACTGCTGCACGACGGCGCCTGCCGCCAGCGGCTCGTTCATCAGCCCGACGCCCTGGCCGACCCAATAGGTCGCAAGCTTTTGCGCGCCAGCGTGGCCGCTTTGGGCGAGCTTGTCGATCAACCGCAGCGGCGGTTCTGAGATGAATGTCTGCAGCGGCATCGGCAGCGGGTTTGGCGCGTCTTCAGTTTCCCACGCATCGGTCCATGGCGAACGCAGCTGGCGCGAGGGTTTACCGGTGCGCGAGCGCGAGCGGACGGTGTCGCGCGATGTGGCGGCGAGCAGCTTCTGCTTGATTACGTCGCTGGTCTCGGCTTCCGGCGTCGTCAGCCACACCGAACCGCACCAGGCGCCAGCCGCGCCCATCGCCATTGCAGCAGCCATCTGCGCACCGGTGACGATGCCGCCGGCGGCTAGCACAGGCGTGTCGATACTCGCCGCGCGCAATGCTTCGACCACTTCGGGCACGAGCACCATGGTCGTCACTTCGCCACAGTGGCCGCCCGCTTCGGCGCCGGCGGCGACGATGATGTCCACGCCCGCAGCCGCTTGCGCGAGTGCGTGCTCCTTGGCGCCGACGAGCGCGGCGACGGCGACGCCGTGCTTCTTGCCCATTTCGATCATCAAGGGCGGCGGCGTACCGAGGGCGTTGGCGATCAGCTTGATCGGATATTTGAACGCCACTTCCAACGTGGACGCGCCGCCGTCGGCTAAGTTGCGCGCGAAGCCCGCGCCATTGCGACGTTCGTTCGCAAGGCTCGATGCGTCGATGCCGTGCTCGGCGAGGACGCGCGCGGCGAACTCTTTGTGCTGTTGCGGCAATCCAGCGACCAGGCGTTCGACGTCGGCGCCTTCGCCTTTGCCCTCGTACCTGTTCGGCACGATCAGATCGACGCCGTACGGCTTGCCGCCGGCATGCGCATCGATCCAGTCCAGCTCCTGCTTCAGCCTTTCCGTCGAGTAGCCGGCGACGCCTAGCACGCCCATGCCCCCCGCCTTCGAGACTGCCGCT
This sequence comes from Caulobacteraceae bacterium, assembly GCA_052387215.1. Lineage (GTDB taxonomy): Bacteria > Pseudomonadota > Alphaproteobacteria > Caulobacterales > Aquidulcibacteraceae > Vitreimonas. The sequence goes on along the minus strand of JBQTJK010000104.1, from coordinate 23,530 downwards.
ACGACATCGCGGCAGTGCGAAAACGCAAACAGAGGAAACTCTATGCCTAGACGCTGGCAGATCGGCGTATGCATCATGATCCGAGCATAGCGCGGCGTGGCAGGATTGGCATGGACGAAAACAAAATCCCGGTCATCGTCGGCGTTGGCCAGATTAATGACCGTGACGAGAGCCTGAACTCGGTCGAACTGATGGCCGCGGCGTTGCGCAACGCGGACGCTGACGGCGGCGGCGGCTGGCTTGCGCGCATCGAGGCGTTCGACGTCGTGGCGCAGCTGTCGTTTCCGGAATTCTCGGACGCTTCTGCGCCGCTGGCGCAGTTGCTCGATATCGCGCCGCGCCATTGCGCGCAGACACGCTATCCGATGGGCGACAGCCCGGTGGCGCTGCTGAACGCCGCGGCCAATCGCGTTGCGTCAGGTGAGGCGGACGTATGCGCTGTGGCCGGCGGCGAAGCGCTGCGGACGGCGGCCAAGCGCGCGGCCGGCGGGCCGCGTGACGCTGTGCGGGACGCCGCGGCGCGCGCGGCGCGGCCGGGACGCGAACGCTACGGCATTGTCGCGCCAACGGACATTTATCCGTTTTACGAGAACGCCTGCCGTGCGGCGTGGGGACAAACACTAGCGCAGGCGCAGCAAGAGAGCGCGGAAATATGGTCGCGGTTTTCGCAAGTCGCGGCGGACAATCCGAGCGCATGGCTGCGCGCCCCGCTAACGCCTGAACAAATATTGGAGGTCTCACCCAGCAATCGTCCGATCGCCTTTCCGTACACCAAGCTCATGGTTGCGAATTCATCGGTGAACCAGGGTGCGGCTTTCATCGTGACCGGCCTGGCGATGGCGAAGGCCGCGGGGGTTGCAGAGCAACGTTTGGTGTATGTCGGGCGTGGTGCGGTGGCGCGCGAGCCGGGCGACGTGCTGGCGCGCGACCGCATTGATCGATCGCTCAGTCTCGAAGCGAGCCTGCACAATGCGTTCGCGTTCAATGGACTGGCCAGCGCTGATCTCGATTGCGTCGAGCTTTATTCGTGCTTCCCCATCATGCCGAAGCTCGCGCGGCGCGTGCTCGATTGGCCGGTGGAGCGGCCGATGAGCGTGTTCGGTGGGCTCACTTTCGGCGGCGGTCCCATTGGCAATTATATGAGCCACGCAATTGCGGCGATGACGAATGCGCTGCGCAAATCCGGCCGGCACGGGCTGTTGTTCGGCAATGGCGGCTTCGCCACGACGAGCCACGCCATCGTGCTCTCCCGTGATCCAGCGCTTGCGGCGCAAGGCGCGCACGACCCGAGCGTCCAAGCGGAGGCGGACGCCGGGCGCGAGCCCGCGCCTGTGTTGCTCGACACCTATTCCGGTCCGGGCCGCATCGAGACTTACACTGTGTTCTACGATCGCAACGGGGCGCCGAGACATGGCGTGATCGTTGCGCGCACGCTGGGCGGCGAGCGCTTCCTTGCCTACGTTCCCGGCGAGGATGGCGAAACGATCGGGTTCCTGACTGACGGCGCGCGCGAGCCAGTCGGCGCAAGCGGCGTAGCTGACACGACCGCGGATGGGCTTGTCGGTTGGCACATGTGATTCAGCAGAACCACACGGCTTCCAGCCGGCAAGATGGCGCAAATCGTCGTGAGTGGGAGCGCGGGGCCTCCGGCCCCGCATGCGCGGCTGGAAGCCGCGCGCTCCTACCTGCAGGCGTTCCCCGTCCCCCAGAATTCTCTCTCGCTAGGTTGGCGCGCGGCCGGCGACGAGAAACGGATACGGATTCATCGAGTCCGCCTCCCACCAATGCCGCTCAGCGGTCAGGCGCTGGATCTCGAAGTGCAGGTACGGAACCGGTGCGTTGCCGCTCATGCCAAGGTAGGCGATCACGTCGCCCTGCCCCACCACATCGCCCTCTGCCCGCCGGGTCGCGCGACGATCGAGGTGGGCGTAATAATAGACAAAGCGTTCGCTGGTATCGAACTGATAGATGGTGACGCCGCCGCGCACGCTGTCGAAGAACTTGACGATGCGTCCGTCCGCAGCCGCGCGCACCGGCGTGCCGATCGGGGCCATGATGTCGATGCCCTCGTGCGTGCGGCCTTCGGAGCGCGCTTGGCCCCAGGTGTCGCTGAGAGCGCCAGCCGCGACACCGGCCACCGGAATGATGAGTCCGGTGGGCGTTATGACTGCGGCGCGGCGGCGAATCTTCTGTTCGGTTTGGTTCGTGATCGCCGCGGGCGAAGAGGCCGCGGCATGCCGCACCGGCTCGGGCGCGATGATGGCGTGCACGAGCAGCGCGCCGGCGAGCAGAAACGCCCACGATGAGACTTGGGGCAGCGTCATGTACCGCCAACACGTGCACATTCACTGAAGTTCCTACATTTCATTGCCGTCACGGCGCCTCATAATGGCCGCGACGTTAGGTCAAACGTGTGCGCTGTGGAGCGTCTGGGCATGAATCGTCGGAACCTGTTGAAGGTGGCGGGAAGCGCTGTGTTGAACGGCGCGCTGGTCGGCGGCGCGAGCGCGGCTTGGCTGATGCCGGCGTACGCGACGGCGCCCGTCGCGCCGCGCGCGGCGGTTGACGCGCGCCGGCTTTCGCTCGCGAACACTCACACCGGCGACACGTTCAACGACGCCTATTGGGAAGGCGGCAATTACGTGCCGGACGCCATGGCGGCGATCAATCGCGTCATGCGCGACCACCGCTCCGGCGAAACCCACTCGATCGATCCGCGCCTGCTCGACCAGCTGCACACGCTGAAGAGCGTGGTAAGCGCGTCAGCGCCGTTCCAGATCATATCCGGCTATCGTTCGCCGGCTACCAACGCGGCGATGCACGCCAATTCCAGCGGCGTCGCCTCGCGGAGCCTGCATATGGACGGGCGCGCCATCGACATCCGCGTAAGCGGCGTGGACCTCGCGCGGTTGCGTGATGCCGCTATCGGCATGCAGGCGGGCGGCGTCGGCTATTACGAGGCCTCAGACTTCATTCACGTCGACACCGGCCGCGTGCGACGCTGGTAGCTACCCGCTTCTCGACGCGCGCTGCGCAATGCTGCTTTCGCGGATCGCAACCGGCACGCCAGGACGAACCGCGCGGCCAAGTTCCACCGCATCCCAGTTGGTGAGCCGGATGCAGCCGTGCGACTGCGTCTTGCTGACCTGCGACGGGTTCGGCGCGCCGTGGATACCGTAGGTCTCGGCGCTAAGCGCAATCCAGACCGCGCCGACAGGATTGTTCGGGCCGGCGGCGATGTTGACTGCGCCATGGGTGCGGCGGCCGAATGTCGGCAAGCGCGCCGGGTCGTAGCGGTAGGTCGGATCGAATGCGACGCCGACCACCGTGTGTTCGCCGATCGGCGCCGGAGCGTCGCCGCTGGCGATCGTGGCTGGATAATAGGCGACGATCTGGTTGGATGCATCGAAGGCGCGCACTGCGCCCGCGGACACATCCACTTCCACTGAGGCAACCAGCGTATCGACTTCACCGCCAGCGTTGGCGACGACGATCTCGGTTCCCACCTGCGTGAAGTCGACGCCGGGGTTGAGCGTGCTCAGCAAGTCTTCGTCCATGTGGAACTTTTCAGCCACTGCTTCGGCGGCGCTTTCGTAGCCCACATGTTCGAGCCGCGACATCGCTTCGAGATCCTGCGGCACGTCGACGAACGGACCGGGCACGTCCTCGGCGGTGAGCACGTAGGCGACGAGCGCGGGCGACGAGTCTGTCTGCTCCAGCCGAGTCAGCAACGCGTCGTCGGCGAGGCCGTTGACGTTAAGGCCACGGGCTTCCTGGTACGCCGACACCGCCTTGCGCACATTCTCGCCGTCATAGCCATCGATCACGCCGGGGGAAAAATGCGCGCGGTCTAGCAGCACTTGGATGCGCACCATGCCAGCCTCGTAACTAACATCTTGCGGCACGGTCGCCTCAGTCGGCGTCTCGCCTGCCGGAGGCGGTTCCGGGTTTATGCCGGGATCGGTATTCGCCGCGGCGCCGCCGGGAACAGCGGACTCTGGAATTGCCGGCACATCAGCCAAACTTGCAGGCATCTGCATGGTGAAACGGGCGGCGTTCACCTGCGCCATCTGGGTGCGCGCCGTCTCGCTCATCTCGATCGTCGGTACGGAACTTTGTTCGGCCGCCGGCGGCGAACACGCCGCAAGCAGAAGCGCCGAAGCCACGGCCGTCATCACACGTTTCATGGAGCAAACCCTTGGGCCATCCCTCGGGTGCTCAATCGGCAAAGCGAGAGATCGTTCCCACGGCGGTAGGCGCCTACTGACGAGCGCTCGGCCGCAGATCGCGTTCGTAGCGTTTCCAGTTCTCCACGTAGTGCTGCGCGGAGAATTGGATGATCTGGCGCTGCTGATCTTCCAGTTTGCGTACGGCGCGCGCAGGCGCGCCGGTGATGAGCGAGCCGTCCTCGAACATCTTTCGCTCCGTCACCAGCGCGTGCGCGCCGACCAGGCAGAAGCTCGGAATCGCGGCGTAATTCAGCACGGTCGCCTTGATTCCGATGAGCGAAGTGTCGGCGATGGTGCAGCCGTGCAGCATCACTTGGTGGCCGATGGTCACGTCTTTGCCGATGGTGAGCGGCGCGCCGATGTCGGTGTGCAACACGCTGCCGTCCTGCACGTTAGAGTTCTCGCCGATCACGATCGGCTCGTTGTCGCCCCGCAGCACGGCGCCCCACCAGACCGAGGCGTTCCGCTTCAGCACGACGCGCCCGATCAGCACGGCCGTTGGCGCCACCCAATAAGCGTCCGGATCTTCCACTTCGAGATCGGCGTCGGCCAGGGCGTAAATAGGCATTGGCGTGGCTCCGTCCGGCTGCGAAATTTTTAAGACGTTCCGGTTCCTCAATGCGTCGTTAACGGTTTCAGCGTCTGATGAGAACCGTCGGATCGGAGCTTTCCGGTCTACCCGTCTCCAGGGCGATAAGCCCGCAAGTGGGGGAGTACGTGGGCACACGGCGCAGGTTCAGCGCACTGACTATCCCGCCCAACGGCGCATACGCCGACGACTTCTTCGACTCCTCAGATTTCTTCGACCCCCCGCCCGCCGGCAGAAGCCGTCCGGGCTCTTCGTACTCCAGGAAGGAGACCTCGATGGCGAAGCGCAGCACTAAGCGCAGGCAGGCCCAAGGCGTGCTCAACGTTCAGGAATTCCAGCGCGACGATCGGCGCCAGCGCAATCTGCAAGTGCTCGAAGGCGGCTACCATCCCGCAAACGATTCAGATCGCACCCAAAGCTTCGTCAAAAACGTCCGTCCGAAATCCAAAGGCCAGAGCCAGCTCTTAGAGGCGATTGACAGTCATGCTCTTGTGCTAGCGCTCGGTCCCGCCGGCACCGGCAAGACTTATCTCGCCATCACCAAGGCAGTGGAAGCGCTCGAGAGCGGTAAAGTCGGCCGCATCGTGCTCTCGCGTCCTGCGGTGGAAGCAGGCGAGTCGCTGGGCTTCTTGCCCGGCGCCATGGAAGACAAACTCGCGCCATACCTCCGGCCCCTCTACGACGCGCTGCAGGACCGGCTGTCGCCGAAGCGCTTGAAGGCGCTGGTCGCCGAAGGTCTGATTGAGATCGCACCAGTCGGCTTTATGCGCGGGCGCACGCTCAACAACGCCTTCGTCGTGATCGACGAAGCGCAGAACTGCACCTACGGCCAGATCAAGATGCTGCTGACGCGCCTCGGGTGGAACTCGACCATGGTCGTCACCGGCGACCCGGCGCAGACAGACCTGCTCCCGGACCTCTCAGGCCTGCACTCCGTCGCCGATAAGCTCGAAGGCGTGAACAACATCGCTGTCTGCCGGCTGACCGACTCCGACATCGTCCGCCACCCGCTGGTGGCGAGCATGCTGGGCGTCTTGTAAGCCTGGGCAAATGGGCAATAGGCAAGTAGGCAAATAGGTAGCGCCAGTTAGGCCTCGGCCTCGAGGCTTCTAATCAACCGATGGAGGATTCTGCCCATCTCATCGGCCTCTTGCAGCCGTGCTTGGCAGATCGCCTCGTCGAGAATGCCTATCCGGCGTGCAATTTCGACATGAGTCTCCACTTCCTTCAGAGACCCCTGCGCTATGCGTAGGAAGCGGATGTACGATCCGAGGTTCTCCCGCCCGTAACCCTCAGCAATGTTGGCTGGTACTGAAACGGCCGCACGTCGGGTTTGACTCGTTAGACCGTACAACTCGTCTCTCGGCCAGGCAGACGTTGTCTTATAGACAGCGACCACAAAATCCATTGCACGCTGCCATGCGATCAGGTCCCGGTGGGATTTTATCGCACCCATGCGCGCCCCCTACTGCCTATTTGCCTACTGCCTATTGCCTGTTGCCTATTCTTCGCCGTCCAGGTCGAGGTCGAGCACAGTCATCGTCAGCACCTGGCCTTCGTCCTCGTCGACCGAAACCGTGCCGACAAATTCATCGTGAACGTAGACCTCAGCCGAGTCCGTCTTCCGCGGACGCGCACGAACATCGAGATCGGCGGCGTGCAAAATTTGACGTAACGCTGTTTGTAAGCGCGCCCGCTCGGCGTCGTCGATCGGCGCGTTCTTCTTAGCGCCGGGCGCGGGCGGCACCGCCAGGCTGATCGCATAGGAAAGCTCGCCTTCGTCGTCGTCACGAAACAGCGCAGCGACGCGCTTGCCATCGACCAGCAGATCGGCCTCGTCGCTCGTTTTCGATACCACGGACACAGTGGGCGAGCCGAGCAGCTTGGAGAGATAGGCGCCGAGGCGCGTGCATTCGGCTGCGATCAAAGGAAGCTCCCGCTTTAGGTCCGGAAACTCGCCCCGCGGCTGGCTCAGGTCAAGCGCGGCCGGGACAAAACGCAGTGACCAGGGTAAACCGCAGTGCTCAGTCGAAGTCCCAGTGCGTGGCTTCTCGCCGGAGATGGCGTCCGTATAGGAACGAAAACAAGCCGATCCCCGCGAAGATGCCCATCACCGCGACATAATCGTACATCCTGTCGTCGATCGCGTCGCGCAGCGTGAACGGCGTGTAAAGCGCGATCAGACCGAGCGCGACACCGACAGCAGCGCCTGTCTTGATCAGCACGTCGCCGAAAAAATAGTTGCGGTCAATCTCCCCACGCAGGCGGCGTTGCGGTTTGGGAGCTGATGATGTGCGCTTGGCCATGGGGGACAGCTTAGCGCGAGTCGCGCGTCGCCTCGCCGCCAGCTGCGCCGTTCCGTTACTGCAACATCACCAGCCTCGCCGCCTCGGCGGTGCGGCTTGCGGCGGCGTCTGTTCGAGTTCGTAGGAAATCACGGCGCTGCGCGCTTCGGACTTTGCCTCCACCGAGCAATTGCTCATCGCAAACGCCTCGGCAAGCTGCAGGGCGCGTTGTTTGTTTTCGCCCCAGCCACGGTCGGTGTCGTAAAGCGCGGCAAAACCGGTCCACGGCATCATGGTTTGTCCGAGCGTTTCGCTTTCGAAGATGTGCTTGAAGTTGGGCTCAAAGAAAGCGAGCCGCGCAGCGAGCGTGCCGGTGTCCGCTTGGCGTAGCTCTTCCAGGAAGTCCACCCAAGCACGATTGGCCTGCTGGCACATCTGGATCAGTCGCGTATCGCCGCGCCCAAGGCGTTGCAGTAGCTCATGCATGTGTCACGTCCACCATTTCGACGGCTTGGCGCGGAAGTTCGCGGCATCTTCGATCGCGGCGCTCACGGCGAACACGCTCTCCTCGTCGAGCGCCTTGCCGATTACTTGCAGGCCGAGCGGCAGGCCTTGCTGGTCGAGCGCGGCAGGCAGCGCCAGTGCGGGCAAGCCGGTCAGGTTCGCGGTCACCGTGAAGATGTCGTTCAAATACATCGCCACCGGATCGTCGCCCTTTTCCCCGAGCGCGAACGCCGCCGACGGCGTCGCCGGCGTGAGGATGGCGTCAACCTGGTTCCAGGCGTCGCGAAAATCCTGGGCAATGCGCTGACGCACCTTTTGCGCGCGAAGGTAGTAGGCGTCATAATAGCCGGCGCTCAGCACGTAGGTCCCGATCAGAATGCGGCGCTGCACCTCGCGTCCGAAGCCAGACGCGCGCGTGTTCTCGTATGTCGCGTTCAGATCTTTGCCGGCGACGCGCGCGCCGTATCGCATGCCGTCGTAGCGGGCGAGGTTCGAGGAAGCCTCCGCGGGCGCAACAATGTAATAGGCCGGCAGCGCGTACTTCGTGTGCTTGAGCGAAATCGGCACGATGGTCGCGCCCGCTGCCTTCATCCACTCTATGCCTTGCTGCCAGAGCGCTTCGATCTCTTCCGGCATGCCTTCCATGCGATACTCTTTGGGCACGCCGATGCGCATGCCTTTAATCGAGCGTTTGGTGGCGGCGCGAAGATCCGGAAGCGGATTTGTCAGCGAGGTCGAGTCCTTCGGATCGTGCCCGGCCATGGATTGAAGCAGCATGGCCGCGTCTTCCACGGTTTTCGCGATCGGCCCGGCCTGATCGAGCGACGACGCAAACGCGACGATGCCCCAGCGCGAGCAGCGGCCGTAGGTCGGCTTGACGCCGACCGTGCCGGTGAACGCTGCGGGTTGGCGAATCGAGCCGCCGGTATCGGTTGCGGTTGCGCCCAAGCACAGATCGGCGGCGACGGCGGAGGCTGAGCCGCCGGACGATCCGCCTGGCGTCAGCTTCGCGTCTTCATTTCCGCGCCGCCACGGGCTGACGACCGGGCCGAAATGCGATGTCTCGTTGGACGAGCCCATCGCGAACTCATCCATGTTGAGCTTGCCCAACATGATCGCGCCGTCGCGGAAGAGATTGGCACTGACCGTGCTTTCATAGGTGGGCGTGAAGTCGCCGAGGATTCCCGAGCACGCCGTGGTGCGTACGCCCTCAGTGCAGAACAGATCCTTGATGCCGAGCGGCGCACCCTCCAGCGGACCGGCTTTGCCCCGCGCGCGCTTCGCGTCCGAGGCCTTCGCGCGCTCGCGCGCCAGTTCTGGCGTGGTCACAACGAACGCATTCAAGTGCGGATTGGCTTTGTCGATTGCGTCGATGAACGCGTTTGTCAGTTCGACGGAAGAGAATTGTTTCTTCTCCATGCCGTTGAGAGCGTTGGCGAGAGTCAGTGAAGTAAGGTCGTTCATTCGAATGCGGAGCCCGCAATATGGACCGCCGGCGCCCTCGCCGGCATTTTTGTGCTTTTCTTTGTGCTCTTGGTGTCTTCGTGGTGAGAATCTAAACCACAAAGACACGAAGGACGCAAAGTTGCACGAAGGCGTGCCGGCGGGGGCGCCGGCGGTCCATATTCAATCATCTCAACGCCTTCGCATAGAAAGCCGTCCACGGGCTAGGCGGATAGTCGAGCACCGCTTCGCACGTCACAAACGCGCCGCGCTCATACACGCGCCGCGCCGCATCGAAATTCGAGCCCGTCTCCAAGACGAGCCGCGTGAAGCCCTCTTCGCGCGCCAGCGCCTCGATGTGCTGCAGGATCGCTTCGCCGATGCGCTTGCCGCGCGCTTCCGGCTTCACGAACATCCGCTTTACTTCACCGACGCTTCCCGCGTGCCGCCGTAGCGCGCCCATGCCCAGCGCCGCGCCATTCGCATCGCGCGCCACGAACAAGGTCGTGTCAGCTTGCGCCATCTGCTCGACCGTCATGTGGTGGCGATACTCAGCCGGCGTCAGCCCATACGTGAACTCGTTCAGCGCCTGCACCAGCGCCCGCACGTCGTTCGAGAGCGGCGTTTCGGTGGCGATGGTGAAGCTCATGGCGCCCTTCCTGCATCCCGAACCGCGCTGCGCGCGTCCGGGATGGTCTCCTTCGCTCATGCTCACTCGACCACCTTCGGCACGACGAAGAATCCGTCCTCTGCCTTCGGCGCGTTCTTTAGCACGCGCTCTGGCTCGTTGCCCGCGGTCACGAGGTCCTCGCGCATCGGCAGCGACAGCCCCTCGACAGCGCTCGTCATCGGCTCGACGCCTTCGATATCGACCTCGTTCAGCTGCTCGATCCAGGCCATGATGGCGTTAAGCTCAGCCGCCATCGGCTTCACGCGATCTTCAGGCAACGCCAGGCGCGCCAGTTTCGCCACCTTGCGGACGGTGTTTTCATCGATCGAGGGCATGGGCGGAGCGCTAGCAGCGGACGCTTGGGCGTTCAAGCAATATGGACCGCCGGCGTCTCGCCGGCATATGCCAGCGCTGGCCGGCGCGACGCCGGTGGTCCATAGAGCCACACCTTGCCGCTTCTAGACCTCCCCCAATTCGCCGCCGCCCTGCCGGCGCGCGCCGCGATCCTCGGTATTGATCCGGGCGAGAAGCGGATCGGCGTCGCGGTGAGTGATGCGACACGGCTGATCGCCTCATCGCTTGATACGGTCGCGCGCGGCAAGTTCGCGGACGACGCGACGGCCATCCTCAAACTGTACGACGCACGACAATGCGCCGGCTTCGTCATCGGCCTGCCGCTGAACATGGACGGCTCGTCCGGCCCCGCCGCTCAAAGCGCGCGCGCATTCGCGCGCAACCTGCTCGCCAAGCGCGACGCGCCGATGCTGCTCTGGGACGAGCGCCTTTCAACGGCCGCCGTCACACGCACCCTGATCGAAGGCGACGCCTCGCGCCGGCGCCGCAGCGAAGTCGTCGACAAGATGGCCGCCGCCTACATGCTGCAGGGCGCGCTCGACGCAATGCAGGAACGCAGCGCGCCATGAACGACGTCGTCGCCGGTCTTGCGCCGGTCTTCATCCTGATCGTGCTCGGCTGGGCGGCGCGCGCAGGCAAACTGGCCACGCCGGAATCGTTCGGCGCAGTCAACCGCTTCGGCTATTTCGTGCTCTATCCGGCATTCTTGTTCACGCTGAGCTCGCGCGCCGACTTCACAGGTTACGGCGCGGCGCCGTTTCTGATCGGTATCCTCACCGGCGTTGTGATCGCCTTCGCGCTCGCACTCAGCCTCAGGCTCGTCTTTCGAGGCGACGGGCCGGCCTTCACCAGCGTGTTTCAAGGCTCGATCCGCTGGAACGGCTTTGTGCTGCTGGCGGCGGCGTTGCCGCTTTATGGGCAGCCGGGGCTCGACCTTGTCGGCTTGGGGTTCGGCCCACTCGTTCTCACCATCAATGTCGTCTGCGTCATGGTGCTGTCGCGCTGGGGCGCGGCGCGGGCGACGTCATGGCGCGCGGTGCTGGATCAGATCGTCGCCAATCCGCTTGTCCTCTCCTGCGCCGCCGGACTCGCCGTGAACGCGGCCGGCTTTCACGAATTCGGGCCACTCTCGCGCGCACTCGATCTGTTGGGCGGCGCGGCCATGCCGATCGCGCTCATTTGCGTCGGCGCTGGGCTCGACTTCGGCGCGCTACGGGCCTCCGGCGCCAAGGTGGCGACCGCAGCCGTGTTCAAGCTTGCGATCATGCCGGCGATCCTGTGGGCGAGCGCCACGGCGTTCGGCGCCGGTCCGCTTGGCGCTGCGGTGGCGGCTGGCTTGGGCGCCACGCCAACGGCGGCGGCAGGCTACACGCTGGCGCGCGAGATGGGCGGCGACGCGCGGCTGATGGCGGCGATCATCACGGCGACGACATTGCTCTCCTTCATCACCATGCCCATCGTCATTGGATTGACCCTGCCTTAGGCCGATCAACGCTTGCGAAGCGGCTCTATTGGCACGGAGCGATCGATCACCATCTCCGGGTCTTCCTCGAAGCCGGGATGATTGGTGTAATCGACCACATACGTCTTTTCCTGCATCGCAGGTTCGAGCGGCGCATGCGTGCGCGCCTGCGTCGGTGCGGCCTTGCCAGAACTCAGTCCCGCAACAACCGCCGCTAGCGCGATCCCCACCGGCCGCAGCGTTTGTTCTTCTCTCTTGGGCTGCGATTTCGTCATCACACCCTCCTTGTGAGCCCTCCAAACCCGCCGTCCCACCATTGGAACAAACCGAGTACAGCACCGAGTCCAGGACCGCAAGATGGCTGAAACGATTATCCCCGCCTTGTTGTCGCCGCGCTTGCGGCGAAGCGGACATGACGTTTAACAAGCGCGCATGGCTCAGCGACCGACTGGCGCGAAGAAAAGCGACGCCCGCACCAGTCCAGTTCGATTCCGGCAAAAGCACCTTTTGGCTATCGCCGACCTGAATCGTTTCGAGGCCGAAAATCTACTCGACCGCGCCGAGGCATTCGCGCCATTGCTCGACCAAAAGATCAAGAAGCTCGACACGCTGCGAGGGCGGACTCTGATCAATCTTTTTTTCGAGAATTCCACAAGAACGCAAAGCTCATTCGAACTCGCCGGCAAGCGCATGGGCGCCGACGTCGTCAACATGTCGGTGAGAAGCTCGAGCGTGGCCAAGGGCGAAACGCTGATCGATACGGCGGCGACGCTGAACGCAATGCGGCCGGACCTGCTTGTCGTGCGTCACGGCTCGTCGGGCGCAGTCGAGCTGCTCTCGCGCAAAGTGGATTGCTCCGTCATCAACGCCGGCGACGGCAAGCACGAGCATCCCACACAAGCTCTGCTCGACGCGTTCACTATCCGCACGCGCCTGGGAGCCGTCGAAGGACTCACCATCGCCATCTGCGGCGACGTGCTGCACAGCCGCGTCGCCCGCTCCAACGTTGCGCTGCTGACGCTGCTCGGCGCGCAGGTGCGCCTAATCGGCCCGCCAACGCTCATGCCGCCCGGCGCCGAGAAATGGGGGGCGAAAGTCTTCCACGACATGCGCGCTGGCCTGAGGGACGCGGACGTCGTCATGATGCTGCGTGTGCAGCGCGAGCGCATGACCGGCGGCTTCTTCCCCAGCGCGCGCGAGTTCTTCTGGTTCTACGGCCTCGACGAAGACAAACTCCGCCACGCCAAGCCTGGGGCGCTCGTCATGCATCCCGGCCCGATGAACCGCGGCGTCGAGATCGATAGCAGCATCGCCGACGATCCCACCGTTTCGCTAATCGAAACCCAAGTGCGCATGGGTGTCGCAGTCCGCATGGCGGTGCTCGAAGCGTTGGCCGAAAGCGGCGCCAACGAGGGGAAGTCCTAATGTGGATGTTTCTGCTCTGGTGGAGCGTCGACGATCATCTCGCCGCCGCGCTGGACGCGCCCGGCCTCGGCACGCTGCCGATCTGGGTGCCTTTGATCATCGGCCTGGCGTTCTCTACCACCATTAACATCGCGGCCAAGCGCAGACGGCATGACTAAGCCGACTCTCATCACGAACGCCAAACTGATCGACCCTGCGAAGAACAAGGTCGAGGACGGCGCGATCCTGTTCGCGGACAAGATCCTCGACGTCGGCAACGTCTCCGGCGCGCCGGGCGATGCGGAGATCATCGACGCCGATGGGGCGCACGTCGCACCTGGTCTGATCGACATGCGCGTGGTGATCGGCGAACCGGGCGCTGAGCATAAAGAGACGTTCAAATCCGCTGGACGCGCAGCGGCCGCCGGCGGGGTCACCACCATGGTGATGATGCCGAACACGACGCCGGTCTTGGACGACCAAAGTCTGATCGATTTCGTACTCCGCCGCGGCGTCGATCGCTCCGGCGGCGTGCACATCCTACCCGCCGCAGCGCTCACGAAACATCTGGACGGCGAGTTGATGACAGAGATCGGTCTGATGGCCGAAGCCGGCGCCGTGCTTTTTACCAATGGCGACAAGCCGATCGTCAGCTCCCGTGTGCTTCGCCGTGCGCTCTCCTACGCCAGCGCCTTCGGCGCGCTGATCGCGCACCGGCCGGAAGATCCCTACCTCGCCGAAGGCGGCGTAATGCACGAGGGCGAGCTCGCCGCCCGCCTCGGACTGCCCGGAATCCCCGCCGCCGCCGAGGCGATCATGGCAGAGCGCGATCTCGCGCTTGCTGAACTCACCGGCGGCAAGCTGCTCTTGGACATGCTCTCATCGGCGCAAACGTTGCCTTCACTGAAGCGCGCGAAACAGCGCGGCGTGAATGCGTTCGCCAGCGTCAACGTCCACCACCTCGTGCTGAACGAGAACGATGTCGACGGCTATAGAACGTTCGCCAAACTGTCGCCGCCGCTGCGCGCTGAGGACGACCGCGTCGCGCTTGCGCAAGCGGTGAGCGATGGTCTCATCGACGTCATCGTCTCCGGACACGATCCACGCCCGGCCGAGGACAAACGCCTGCCGTTCGAGGAGGCCGCGTTCGGCGCCGTCGGGCTCGAAACGCTCCTAGCGGGGGCGCTGACGCTGCATCACAAGGGCGATGTGGCGATCAACACCCTCATCCGCGCCATGACGCTGAGGCCGGCGGAACTGCTCAAGCTGCCGCAGGGCCGCTTAACCAGGAACGCGCCCGCCGACATTATTCTTATCGATCTCGGCGCCCCGTTCCGTCTGGACAGCGACAAGCTCCGCTCCAAATCCAACAACTCGCCGTTCGACGAAAAGCTGATGCAAGGCGCCGTGAAACGGACATTCATTGCCGGTAAGACTGTCTTCGGCGGCTAGAGGAGGCTCGACGATGCGCAAACTTCTGCTTGGTGTTGCATTGCTTGGCCTCGCCGCCTGCGGCACCTCGGGGACAGCTTCCAATCCGGTACCGCCGCCTTACGGCCCTGGCGATCCTGGCCCGGGCGACACGCCCCCGCCGATCCCGCTGGACGGACCGATCATGTACAGCTGCAGCAATGGCCAGCAGATCGTGGTCGACATCGACGGATCGAGCGCCCGCGTGCAAATTGTCGGCGGGCCGTCGATGGTGCTGCCGAGCGCCGGCGATGGTTACTATTCTAATGGCCGCTACGGCTTCCGCGGCGGCGGCGCCACCGGCCAGTGGGAAGTCGGCCGCGCCGCGCCGGCGGATTGCACGGGAAGCTGACAACGTCTTGAGGCGGGGGCCATGACCGAAGAAGCTGCAAACGAACGCGCGAACCATCTTGTCGCGCTGACCATCGCCATTCTAGCCGCCTTCGTTGCGGTCACAGCCATCAAGGGCAGCAATCTCGGCCAGCAGATGGACCAGGCTCAAGCCGAGCGCAACAACAGCTGGGCCTGGTACCAGGCCGTACGCGTGCGCGAAGACATGGCGACCTGCCAGCTTGCCAACCTGGAACGCGCTGCGCGCGCCCGTAGCGATGCTGCCCTCCAGGCCGAAATCACCGAACAGGTCGCCGAAGTCGGCCGCGTACGCGCGCGCAAGGATGAAGTCGAAGCGCGCGCCAAAGGCGCCGAAGCCGATCACGCGCGCCTAAGCATAATTGATGATCAGTACGATATTTCGGGTGCGCTTATTTCCATTGCCATGGCGATCCTTGCGGTGTGCCTGCTGATCCGCGCGCGATGGCTGTTTTGGTTCTCGCTCGCGCCCGGGCTGCTCGGTATCGCGTTTGGCGTCGCCGCCATGCTGCTGATTCCGATCCGCATTGCACAATGGTTCGCTTGGCTCGGTTAGTTGAGCGTCCCGCTCCGCGCGAGTTCGCCGAACCAAGCATACGACGCCTTTGGCGTTCGCACGCCGGTCGCGCGGTCGTGCGCCACGAGGCCGAACTTGGATCGGTACCCCTCGGCCCATTCCCAATTGTCCAGCAGCGTCCAGTGGAAGTAACCGCCGATATTGGCGCCCGCCTCCATCGCCGCCTTCACCGCTTCGATGTGCTTGCGCAGATAGTCGATGCGGAAATGATCCTCCAGCACAGCCGGTCCATCGCTGAACCTGTCGGAGCACCCGTTTTCGGTGATCAGCACGCGCGGATTTCCGTACTCGGTGCGGACACGCTCAAGCGTCTCGAACAATCCCGACGCATCGACGTGGCGGCCAAACGCATCGAGCTCCACACCTTCAGGTGGATCGGCAGGCGCGACGAAAGTCGGACGGCTTGCATCAAAGCGCATGTAGATCGGCGAATAGTAGTTTACACCGAGGAAGTCGACCGGCTGACGCGTGATGGCGAGGTCGCCTTCGCGCAGCACGTCCTTCATCATGTCGCGCGCGATCTTCGGATAGCTGCCGCGGAACAGCGGATCGAGAAACGCGCCGTTCCACAACTCGTCGAAGTCGTTCGCCGCGATACGATTGAGCGGCGTGATCCCCCGCGCAGCACGCGACGGCATGAGCGCCATGGTCGTGCCGATGGTGAGATCGTTGCGGCCAGCGCGCAGCGCCTGGATCGCCAGCCCTTGCGCCAAGTTCTGATGGTGGATCACGGCGCCGAGCTTGCCGGCATCCGTCAACCCCGGCGCGTGCACGCCGAGGACATGGCCGATCACCGCGTGCACCGCGGCCTCGTTCAGAATGACGTAGTGCTTCAGCCGATCGCCGAGAAATTCGCTTATAACCGCCGCATAGTCCCTGAACCGCTCCGCCGTGTCGCGCGCGTACCAGCCGCCGCGCTCCTGCAAGCCTTGCGGAAGGTCCCAATGAACAAGGTCGCGTAAGGCGTCACGCCGCGCTGCAACAGCGCGTCGATCAGGCGCGCATAATAGTCGATGCCGGCGGTGTTCACGCCATCCCAACCTGCGGGAATGAGCCGCATGGCGCTCACACCATCCGGCACGATGCGGGGCCAGGCGATCGAGAAGCGGTACGCCTTCAGGCCAGCATCCGCGAGCAACGCAACATCCTCGGCGTAGCGACGATACGAATCCGTCGTCACCGATGCATCCGAGCTGTCCTGAATCTTCGTGCGTGGAAACACGTCCCATATGCTCGGGCCGCGCCCATCCGCATCCAACGAGCCTTCAACTTGAAAAGACGAGCTCGCCGCGCCCCAAATGAAGTCCGCAGGAAATTGTCGCGACTGCAGCGCCGGCATTTGCATCGAGCTCTCCCCCGAACATGCCGCGAGCCCCGCGCTTGCAAACCCGAAGGCGGCAGCGCGCCGCGTCATGTCCGATCCCGCCATGCGCCAAGCTTAGCGGCCGATCGCGCAAAGTCTCCTCTCCACAGGCGCGCGCGAGCCTGTTAGGAAACCCCTCGTGCTGGTGTTCTCCTTCATTCTCGCCGCGGCGGGCGGCTATCTGCTCGGCTCGATCCCGTTCGGATTAGTGCTGACGCGCGCGGCGGGCTTGGGCGACATTCGCGAAATCGGCTCCGGCAATATCGGCGCGACCAATGTCTTGCGCACGGGCCGCAAAGACCTTGCCCTAGCGACGCTGCTGTTCGACGCGGGGAAGGCCGGTCTCGCGCTGCTGCTCGCAAAGGGGCTCGCCCATTGGCTGGGGGGCGACGCGCTGGGCGACGACGCGGCCTACCAAGTCGGCCTCGTCGCTGGCGCGGCGGCGTTCATCGGTCATTGCTATCCTGTGTCGCTGGGTTTCAAGGGCGGCAAGGGCGTTGCGACCTTCTTCGGCGTGTTGTTTGCGGGACCATGGCCGGTGGGTCTGATCGCCGGTGTCACCTGGCTCGCGGTCGCGACCATGTTTCGCTACTCCTCGCTCGCGGCGCTGGCCGCTGCGGCGATCGCGCCAGTCATGGCGCTGTTGGCGGGCTTCAGCTGGGAAGAAGTCGTTTTCACTTTGGTGCTGGCCGTGCTCGTGTTCTGGCGCCACCGCGCCAACATTGCGCGCCTACGCGTCGGGACTGAGCCGCGTATCGGCGTGAAGAAAGAGGATGGGGCTCCGCCGGCAATAGTCGAAGCTGCGCCCGAGCCGGCGCCGCCAGCCGAACCGACACCCGAAGCATGAGCCGCACGCTCTCGCGTCCCGAGCTGATTGCCTGGACGCGGCTTGCGCGCACGCCACGCATTGGTCCGCTGACGTTTCATCGGTTGATCGCGCGCTTCCGCACTGCGTCCGGCGCGCTCGAGGCATTGCCGCGCGTGTCGCACCTCGCCGCCGCGCCGGAAGAACGCGCAGCGGCGGAGATCGAAGGCGTCGAGGCGCTGGGTGCGCGACTGATTGCGTCGTGTGAGCCCGACTATCCGCCGCTGCTGGCGCAGCTCGATGCGCCGCCGCCCCTTCTCGCCGTGCGTGGCGATCCGAAGTGGTTGAAGCAGCCGACTATCGCCATCGTCGGCTCCCGCGAAGGTTCAGGCTCGGCGCTGATGTTCGCCGAGCGGCTCGCCGCCGATCTCGGCGCCGCAGGCTTCGCCATCGTCTCCGGTCTGGCGCGCGGCGTCGACGCCGCTGCGCATAAAGGCTCGCTCGCCACAGGCACCGTGGCCGTGCTCGCCGGCGGATTGGATCATCCCTATCCGCCGCAGAACCTGAAGCTGCACGATGCGATCTGCGAGCGCTGCGCCGTGATCAGCGAAGCGCCGCTCGGCAGCGTTGCGCGGGCGCGCGATTTCCCACGCCGCAACAGCGTCATCTCCGGCGTCTCGCGAGCGGTCGTCATCATCGAGGCTGCGCTGCGCTCAGGTTCGCTGATCACGGCGCGCGCCGCCGCCGATCAGGGGCGCGACGTGATGGCGGCGCCTGGCTCGCCGCTCGACCCGCGCGCACGCGGCTCCAATGCGCTGATCAAACAAGGCGCGACGCTGATCGAAGACGCCTCCGACGTGATCGCCGCGCTAGGTGACGGTGCGCCGCCGCTGCGGCCGTTTTCGGCGGGACCGTTGTTCGAGGACGTCGACGCAACGCCGCCGCCGCCGGGACTGCCGAAGAAGGTCGCCGCCCTGCTCTCGCCGACGCCGATCCACGTCAATGATCTTGCTCGTTTGCTCGAAGCGCCCGCCGGCGCCGTGGCCGCCGCGCTGACGGAACTGGAGCTGGAAGGCCGCGCCGCCTCGCTGCCCGGCGGCTATGCGGCGTCATCGGGCGCCGCCTTCTCCGGCTGAAGCCGGCGCAGATCCGCCAGCGCCGAAGCTTGCGCGCGCAGGAGCAGTGCAGCGGTCTGCATGAGGCCAGCGTGATGGGCGATGGCGGCAAGCTGCCCGCTCAGGTCGCCGATGTATTCGGCGGCGTCGTGAGGCGCGACGGCGTCGGCGTTGTCTTCATCCATAGCGTTCACAACTTATACGTGTTTTTGTAACAGCCTATGGTTGATCGCGCCAGTTTTCTGAGCGGCTTGCTAACTTTCTGAACCGCAAAGGAAAATTAGGCCGCCTCTCGCATAAACGCCGTCCCGGCCCCAATTGGGCGCGTTGACAGGCCCGGGGCGCGCCCCCAGTTTCCGGCCCGTTTTGCCGAAAGAATCCCCTCCAGAATGAACGTCGTCGTTGTCGAATCCCCGGCTAAGGCCAAGACAATCAACAAGTATTTGGGTCCGGATTACAAGGTCCTGGCCTCCTACGGCCATATCCGCGATCTGCCGGCGAAGGACGGGTCTGTAAAGCCGGACGACGATTTCTCGATGTCCTGGGAGATCGACTCCAAGTCCTCCAAGCACTTCAAGGCCATCGCCGACGCCATGAAAGGCGCCGACAATCTGATCCTCGCCACAGACCCCGATCGCGAAGGCGAGGCCATTTCCTGGCACGTGCTGGAGGCGCTCAATCAGAAGAAGGCGCTCAAAGGCAAGAGCGTCAAACGCGTCACCGTCAACGCCATCACCAAGCCGGCGGTGCAAGCGGCGATGGCCGCGCCGCGCGACATCGACATGGAGCTGGTCGACGCCTACCTCGCCCGCCGTGCGCTCGATTATCTCGTCGGCTTCACGCTTTCACCGGTGCTGTGGCGCAAGCTCCCGGGCTCGCGTTCGGCGGGCCGTGTGCAGTCGGTGGCGCTTCGGATCATCGTCGACCGCGAAGTCGAGATCGAGAAGTTCAAGCCACAGGAATACTGGTCGGTCGACGCCACCTTGGCGACGCCGCGCAACGAGAGCTTCACGGCGCGCCTCTCGACCTTCGAGGGCAAGAAGCTGAAGCGCCTCGATATCGAGAACCAGGCCATGGCGTTCGCCGCGCGCGATGCGGTGAGGAACGGCGGCTTCACCGTGAGCGCGGTTGAGGCCAAGCCCACCAGACGCAACCCGCCGCCGCCGTTCACGACCTCGACGATGCAGCAGGAAGCCGCGCGCAAGTTGGGCTTCAACGCTTCGCGCACAATGCAGACGGCGCAGCGTCTCTACGAAGCCGGCCATATCACCTACATGCGGACGGACGGCGTCTCCATGGACGAAGGCGCGTTGCGGGAGCTGCGCTTCGCCATCGACCAGCAATTCGGCAAGCAATACGTGCCCTCCGATCCGCGCCGCTACGCGTCGAAGATCAAGAATGCGCAGGAAGCGCACGAGGCGATCCGCCCGACCGATCCATCGCGCCAGCCGAAGCAATTGCATCTCGAGGGCGATCAGGCGCGGCTTTACGAATTGATCTGGAAGCGGGCGGTCGCCTCGCAAATGGAAGCGGCGTCGATCGAACGCACGACGGCCGATTTCACCGAACCGGCCGGCAAGGTCGAACTGCGCGCCACCGGTCAGGTCATCCTCTTCGACGGCTTCCTGAAACTCTATCAGGAAGGCCGCGACGACGAAGAGGACGAAGAGAACCGCCGTCTGCCGCAGCTGCGCCAGGGCGAGAGCGTGAGCGTGCAGGACGTGAAGGCCGATCAGCACTTCACCGAGCCGCCGCCGCGTTATTCCGAAGCGAGCCTGGTGAAGAAGCTCGAAGAACTCGGCATAGGCCGGCCCTCCACCTATGCGGCCATCCTCGAGAAGCTGCGCGAGCGCAATTACGTGCGCATGGACAAGAACCGCTTCATCCCCGATGACCGCGGCCGTCTTGTCACTGCGTTTCTCGAGAACTTCTTCTCGAAATACGTCGAGTACGATTTCACGGCCGATCTCGAAGAAAAGCTCGACGAAGTCAGCGCCGGCGAACTCAATTGGAAGGCGCTGATGCGCGACTTCTGGAAGGACTTCAACGGCGCCATCGGCGAGATCGGCGATTTGCGCATCACCCAAGTGCTCGACACTTTGAACGAAGTGCTGGGGCCGCACATCTTCCCGCCGCGCGAGGACGGTTCCGATCCGCGCATCTGCCAGGTCTGCGGCACCGGCAACCTCTCTATCCGGCTCGGCAAGTTCGGCGCCTTCATCGGCTGCTCGAACTATCCGGAGTGCAAGTTTACCCGCCCGCTCGCGCCGAGCGACGAGCCGGAAAGCGCCATTCCCGCTGAGGGCTTGGAGCTGGGCCAAGGTCCGAACGGGTCCGTGACGCTGAAGACCGGCCGCTTCGGACCTTACGTGGAAACGCCGAATGGCGACGCCGACAAGCCCAAGCGCGCCTCGCTGCCACGCGGCTGGACGCCGGAAACGACGACGCTGGAGCGGGCCATTGCGCTGCTGCGGCTGCCGCGTGAGGTCGGCGTGCATCCGAGCGAGAACGAGATGATCCTGGCCGGCATCGGCCGCTATGGGCCCTACCTGCAGATGGGTAAGATGTACGCGAACCTCGGCAGCGTCGAAGACGTGTTCGAAATCCAGATGAACCGCGCCGTCGCGGTGATCGACGAAAAGAAAGCCGGCGGCCCAGGAAGATTTGGGGGCCGCTTCGGCCGCGCCGCGCCCGCGCCGATCAAGGAACTGGGCGAAAGCCCCGTCACCGGCAAACCGGTGCGCGTGCTGAACGGGCGCTATGGGCCTTACATCAACGACGGCGAGACGAACGCCAACGTGCCGAAGGACAAAAAGCCGGAAGACGTCACTTTCGACGAAGCGCTCGCCCTCCTCGCTGCGCGCGCGGAAGCCGGCGGCGGCAAGAAGAAAAAGAAAGCGCCGGCGATGAAGGCTGCGGGTGAGAAGAAAGACGCTACGCCGAGGAAGGCCGCGAAGTCGACCGCCAAGAAGGCGCCGGCTAAGAAAGCTGCGAAGAAGGCGGCAAGCTAGGCTTCATGTTCGATTTCTTTCAGCCGGCTGAGACCAAAGCAGTCCTCGCTGCTCTCTCCGCGCTGAAATTCGGTGAACATGAGGGCGTCCTCGCCGACTATCGCTCACAGGCGGCGACATCGATAAGGCAGTCACCCAAGCGGATCGCGCTGACTCTCACGGCTAAGCGCAACCCTTCCGCTGTCGCGCTTCTCGTTCTGTTAGAGGAGCTTGGCGAGGACATTGCGAGCGGAAACCACCACGTACCGCGGCATCCTCGGCACCGGAGGAGGGTTCTTGACTGCGGCATTTGCCGAGATCGTCCGGCAATTGCAGGAGTGCAAAGCGTTGACCGAAGAGGAAGCTGGCCACGCGATGGACAACGTCCGCGAAGCCATCAAGCTAGCCGGATAACGTGCCCAAACGCCCACCTTCCGCCCCCGAACCCCTCACCCGCGAGCGTGTGCTGGAAGCTTTGCGTGAAGCCGGCGGCAAGGCGCAGAAGCGCGACATCGCGCGTGAACTCGGCATCGGGCCGGAGCAGAAGAAAGAGTTGCGCCACATCCTGCGCGCGCTTGAAGAAGACGGCGCGCTGGGCCGCAGCGGCCGCAAATCCTACGCCGACGCCAACGCGTTGCCCGAATCCGGCGTGATGGACATCGTCGACCGCGATCACGACGGCGAACTCATCGCCCGCATGCGCGGCCCCGAAGGCTATTTCGGTCCGAGCATCCGCTTGGCGCCCGGCGAAGCGCGCCGCATGCGCGGCGAAGCGGCCATCGGCGTCGGCGACCGCGTGCTCGCGCGCATAGCCCGCACCGAGGACGGCGAGTTCGAAGCGCGCATCGTCAAACGCCTGGGGCAGAGCGCACACCAAGTGCTGGGCGTTTTCCGCGCCATCAGGGACGATCGCGGGCGGCGCTTCGGCGGCGGCCGCGTCGTCCCCGCCGACCGCAAGGCGCGCCACGATCTCATGATCGACGCCGCCAATCTCGGCGAGGCCAACGACGGCGATCTGGTTCTTGTCGAAATCCTCGTCGGCCAGCGCGAGCGCGCGCATGGGCCCAAGCGCGGCACGATCAAGGAGATCATCGGCAAGGAAACCGATCCGCGTGCGGCTTCCATTCTCGCCATGCACACGCACGGCATCCATCCCGGGTTCTCGGAAGAAGAAGAAGCGCAGGCCAGCGCGGCGCAGAAGCCGACGCTCAAGGGCCGCACCGATCTCCGCAAACTGCCGCTGATCACCATCGACCCGGAAGATGCCCGCGACCACGACGATGCGGTGCTCGCAGAGCCCGATGACCAGCCGAACAACAAAGGCGGCTGGCGCGTGTGGGTCGCCATCGCCGATGTCGCCGCTTACGTGACACCCGGCTCGGCCCTTGATCGCGGCGCTTGGCGGCGCGGCAACTCGACCTACTTCCCCGACCGCGTCGCGCCGATGCTGCCGGAATCGCTTTCCGCCGATCTCTGCTCGCTGCGTGAGAACGAGGACCGCGCCTGCCTCGTGGTCGAAATGGTGTTCGACAGCGACGGCCGGAAGAAGAGCCACCGATTCACGCGCGGGCTGATGCGCTCCGCCGCCAAGCTCTCCTACGAACAGGCGCAGGCCGCGATCGACGGCAAACCCGACGAAAAAACGCAGCCGCTGCTCGAACCCATCCTCAAGCCGCTCTGGGCGGCTTACGCCTGTGCGTGGAAAGGCCGCGAAAAGCGCCAACCGCTTGAGATCGACGCGCCCGAACACAAGATCATCTTCAAGGACGGCAAAGTCGCCGGCGTGAAGCGACGCGAGCGCTTCGATGCGCACAAGCTCATCGAAGAATTCATGATCCAAGCCAATGTCTGCGCCGCCGAAACTTTGGAGCAGAAGAACCGCCCGCAAATCTACCGCATCC
>JBQTJK010000103.1:0-1743 GCA_052387215.1 Caulobacteraceae bacterium | reverse complement strand
ACCGCCTCGCATTGCCTTCCCGCCGAACGGCGCGACCGTGTCGCTCGACGACCCGAAGAAGCCGCAAGCCCTGCCGCTGAAAGCCCAAGGCGGCCGCGCCCCGTTGCGCTGGGTGATCAACGGCCTGCCGCTCGAAACGACGTCGATGCTCGGCACGGACACCTGGTGGACGCCCGAAGGCGAAGGCTTCGCCCGCATCACCGTCGTCGACGCCGACGGCCGCAGCGACACGTCGCAAATCAGATTGAAAGCGGAAAACTGAACATGCGCACGGCAGTGCGCGTCGGAAGGTCCTTTTCACCGCGAAGACGCGAAGAGCACGAAGGTCCACCAAGGGCTTCGTGCAACTTCGTGTTCTTGTATGTTGAGAACGCCTTGGTGTGTAGAGTTGCCGCCGGGGCGAAAGCGGACGGGAGCCCGATTGTGTCGCGGTCGTCGTCGACCGTCACGAAGCTTGGCGCCCCGCCCGCTGCTCCGATTGATCCGAACAGTCGCTTGGGCCGCACAGCGCGCCCGCATGCGCAAGAGCGGAAGCAGGAGCCAAATCAGATGTTTGTTGGAATCGATGTGTCGAAGGAACGGTTGGACGTCAGTATCCGGCCGAATAAGGAGCGGTTTGTGGTCACGCGCGACGAGACGGGTCTGGCCGACCTCGTCAAACGCTTGCAGGCGGTGAAGCCCGAGCTTGTCGTGCTTGAGGCCACGGGCGGCTACGAGCAGATCGTGCTGGTGGCGTTGATCGGCGCAGGACTTCCGGCGGTCGCAGTCAATCCGCGGCAGGTCCGCGCCTTCGCCCGGGCGCTTGGGCAGCGCGCCAAGAGCGATCCGATCGACGCCGACGTCCTCGCCCACTTCGCCGAAGCGGTGCGCCCGCCGGTGCGGCCGTTGGCGGACGAAGCGACGCGCATGCTGGCCGCGTTGGTGGCGCGCCGCCGCCAGCTCGTCGATATGATGGCGGCCGAAAGCATGCGCCGCCAGCAAGTGAGCATCCGCCGCATCGCCCGCAGCATCGATCGCCACTTGACCGCCTTGCAAAAGGAGCTGTCGGCCATCGAGCGCGATCTCGACGATCTGATCCGTGGCACGCCGGCCTGGCGCGAGAAGGAGGATCTGCTCACCAGCGTTTCCGGCGTCGGCCAAACGCTGGCCCGCACTTTGATCGCGGAACTGCCCGAACTCGGCCAAACAAGCCGCCGCCAGATCAGCGCTCTCGTCGGCGTGGCGCCTTATGTTCGCCGAAGCGGCAAATGGCGCGGCCAAAGCCGTATCGCCGGCGGGCGGGCAAGCGTGCGCAACGTGCTCTACATGGCCACGATGAGCGCCGTGCGGTGGAATCCGGTGATCAAAACCCACTACAAGCGCCTCCGCGCCGCGGGCAAGATCAAGATGATCGCTTTCGTCGCCTGTATGCGAAAGCTGCTGGTCATCCTCAATGCCATGATGCGCGATGCGCGCCAACAGGTAACCGCAAATGCCTAAGACCAACGCGTCGAGCCGGATGACCGGCGCAATGCGCCGACCGCTTACGAAGCAAGCCGCACGGCGCGAGGGCCGGGTCAAGGCCGAAGCCGCGCCTCGCGCGGTGGCGCGAAGCGCCAGCCTTGACGCGGCTCGCGCGCCGTGCGACCCGCCAAACCACCTTGACTCTGAACACAGTCGCTTCGTGGTGAAATCCTACTGATTCGGAGCGTCACGAACGCCTGGCGTCAGGGCGCCGAGCGGGAAGCTGCGGCCTTTTCGCAG
>JBQTJK010000102.1:0-4444 GCA_052387215.1 Caulobacteraceae bacterium | reverse complement strand
TATTTTTCCACACCCGCGCCCGGGCCGCCCCCCAATATCCCCCCCCGCCCTTTTGGCGGGTGTTGGGGCGCCCACGCGGGTGGCCCGCCGCGCCCGTGGTGCCCGTGCCAAAGAAGGGATCGAGAATGACTTCGCCGGGCCTCGTCGTGGCCAATACAACGCGGTGCAGCAGCGCTTCGGGCTTTTGCGTGGAGTGCAGCTTGCGCCCTTCGTGGTTCTTCAGGCGCTCCTGGCCGGTGCAGATCGGCAGCGTCCAGTCCGAGCGCATCTGCAGCTCATCGTTGAGCATTTTCAGCGCGTCATAGTGGAATGTGTATTTCGCGTCCTTAGAGCGCGCGGCCCAGATCAAGGTCTCGTGCGCATTGGTGAAGCGGGTGCCTTTGAAGTTCGGCATCGGGTTGGTCTTGCGCCAGACGATGTCGTTCAGGATCCAGAAGCCCAGGTCCTGCAAAGCCGCGCCGAGACGGAAAATGTTGTGGTACGAACCGATCACCCAGATCGCGCCGTTCGGCTTCAGCACGCGCCGCGCCTCGCTGAGCCAGGCGCGCGTGAACGTGTCATACGCCGCGAAATCGGCGAACTTGTCCCACTCGTCGTCGACGCCATCGACGTTCGACTGGTCGGGCCGCGTCAGCGCGCGGCCGAGCTGCATGAAATAGGGCGGATCGGCGAACACGAGATCGATGCTGCCGTCGCCGAGCTTCCGCAACTCCTCGATGCAGTCGCCTTCGACGATCCGGTCCTTGAAGTGGCGCGCCATCTGTCCCCCGAGGGGGAGGACTCAAGCTTGACTGAGTCCGCGAATCAAGAGTCCCGCACCGTTAACCATAAAGATAGTCAGCCGGGCGTCCCGGCGAGCGCTAACGTCCCGCTCAGGAGGCGCGCGCCAACAGCTGCGCCCTGGCGGCCGCCGCTTCCTGCACCGGTTTGAAGCTCATGCGATGGATCGCGCACGGCCCGAGTTCAGCCAGCGCGCGCTGATGCTCAGGCACGCTATAGCCCTTGTGCTTGGAAAAGCCGTATCCAGGATAAAGCGTGCATAGTTCGCTCATCATCCGGTCGCGCTCGACCTTGGCGATGATCGAAGCGGCCGAAACCAGCGGCACGATCACATCCCCGTCGATCACCCATTCGACCGGACATGGCAGGTCAGGCGACATGTTGCCGTCGACCAGCGCGGCGATCGGCTTTTCCGGCAACACTTCGAAAGCGCGGCGCATCGCCAAATGCGAAGCGCGCAGGATGTTGAGCTGATCGATCTCCTCGACGCTCGCCACGCCAACCGCGACGATGCCAACGGCGCGGATCTTCACCGCGAGTTCCTCGCGCGCCTCTGGAGTCAATTGCTTGGAGTCGTCGAGCCCCTTCGGGCGCCCCTTGGCTGGCAGGATCACCGCTGCGGCCACCACCGGCCCAGCCAGCGGCCCTCGTCCCGCCTCGTCGATCCCGCAAATCGCCATGGGGCCCGACCATTGGAGGATTCCGGCGCCGTGGCAAACCCCGAACCGCAGGGCGCTTGATCGACCGGGCGGGCGCCTTTAGGCCCACGCCCATGCCCGACAGCAAGGCCCCCCGCTGCTTCCAGGACGTGATCCTGACGCTCCAGGCCTATTGGGCTGAGCAAGGCTGCGCCATCCTGCAGCCATACGACGTTGAAGTCGGCGCCGGCACGCTGCATCCGGCCACCACGCTACGCGCGCTTGGGCCAAAGCCGTGGCGCGCGGCCTACGTGCAGCCGTCGCGCCGCCCAAAAGACGGGCGCTACGGCGAAAATCCCAACCGACTGCAGCACTATTATCAGTTCCAGGTGATCCTGAAGCCGAACCCGACGGACTTGCAGGGGCTTTATCTCGCCTCACTCGCGCGCATCGGCATCGATCCGCTGCTGCATGACATTCGCTTCGTGGAAGACGATTGGGAGAACCCGACAGTCGGCGCCTGGGGCTTGGGTTGGGAAGTGTGGTGCGACGGCATGGAGGTGTCGCAATACACTTACTTCCAGCAAGTCGGCGGCTTGGACGTGCGCCCGATCAGCGGCGAACTCACCTATGGGCTCGAACGCCTGGCCATGTATGTCTTCGGCGTCGATAACGTGTTCGATCTGCCGTTCAACGATCCGGATTCTGCGTATCCGCTGAGGTATGGCGACGTCTTCCTCGAAAACGAAAAGCAGCAGTCGCGCTTCAACTTCGAACTCAGCGATCCCGAGACGAATCTGCGCTGGTTCAACGATGCCGAAGCGACGGCGAAACGCCTGCTCGAAGCCGGCGCCGTGCTGCCGGCGTTCGACTACACGCTGAAGGCGTCGCATCTGTTCAATCTGCTCGACGCTCGCGGCGTGGTGTCGCCCACCGAACGGCAAAGCTTCATCGCCCGCGTGCGCGAGCTGGCGAAGGGCTGCGCGAGTGCTTGGGCGGAGTCGCAACAATGACGCGGCGAGACACGCGCGAACCCCCGCCCCCTTGTGGGGCGGGGGCAGGGAGTGGGGGGCGTGCAAACGCGCCCACGCCTGAAACACATGAAGGCATCGGCTGGACGCCTCGCGTCAGCCAAGCCCGTCAAAAGGAATTCGTGCGCACGAAGCTGCGCGCGCGCGAAATGCGCAACGAGCCGACCACGGCCGAGAAGGACATGTGGCGGTTGCTGCGCAGCCTGAACCGCGAAGGCGCGCATTTTCGTCGCCAAGTGGCTGTTGCATATTTCGTCTATGACTTCGGTGATTACTCAGCGCATTTGTTGATTGAAGTCGATGGCGCAATCCATGAGCTGGAGGACGTCGCCGCGCAAGATCGGCGCAAGGAAGCTCATGCGGCTATGCACGGCTTCCGCGTGTTGCGCTTCACTAACGCTGAAGCGTGCGGACGAGCGGATTGGGTTATCGCGCGCGTGCGCGCGGCGCTTGCAGATCGAGGCGCTCCCTCCTCCCCGGTGGAGGAGGGTAGGGAGGAGGGGCGTGCAAGACCTGACGCTCACGGGAAAGTAGCGTCTAGGTCTGACAGCCCCTCACCCCCAGCCCCTCCCCACCAGGGGGAGGGGGGCAGGTCGTAGAATGCCTCAGCTCCTGCTCGAATTCTTCTCCGAAGAAATCCCGGCGCGTATGCAAAAGCGTGCGGAGGAGGATTTGGCGCGGTTGTTCGGCGAGAAGCTGAAAGCCGCGGGGCTGGAGACGAAGATCATCCGCACGTTCTCGACGCCGCGGCGTCTTGGCCTCTTCATCGATGACCTTCCGGCCAAAGCGGCTGACGTGAACGAAGAGAAGAAAGGCCCGCGCGTCGGTGCGCCCGATCAGGCGATCCAGGGCTTTCTGAAAAGCGCCGGCCTCAAGTCCATCGACGAAGCGCAGATCATCGAGGACAAGAAGGGTTCGTTCTACGTCGCCCAGATCGAGCGCGCGGGCCGTGCGACGCCGGAGATCGTGCGCGAGATCACGCCGGAGATCGTGCGCACGTTTCCGTGGCCGAAATCGATGCGCTCTGGGTCGAGCGACCTGCAATGGGTGCGCCCGTTGCACAATGTGTGCTGCGTGTTCGACGGCAAGGCGGTCAGAATTGAGATCGAAGGTGTGGGCATCGAACCCGTTACATGGGGCCATCGCTTCCATGCGCCGGAGGCGATGCCGGTGACGAGCGCCGCCGATCACGCCTCGAAATTGCGCGGCGCCAAGGTCCTGATCGAGCGCGACGAGCGCAAAACCATCATCCTCGAACAAGCCAAGAAGCTCTGCGCGGCGAAGAAGTTCGAGTTGGTGGAGGATGCGGGGCTCTTGGAAGAGGTCGCGGGCCTGGTCGAATGGCCGATTGTGCTGCTGGGCGACATGGACGCGGCCTTCCTCGATCTGCCGGGCGAAGTCATCCGCCTCTCCATGCGTACGCACCAGAAATACTTCGCCGTGTGCGATCCGAAGACGCAAAAGCTCGTCCCGCATTTCATCGTGGTGGCGAATATCGAAGCGAAGGACGGCGGCAAGGCCATCGCCGCCGGCAACGCGCGCGTCTTGTCCGCGCGCCTCAACGATGCGCAATTCTTCTGGGATACGGACCGCAAAACCCCGCTCTTCACCGAAGAGCGCAAGGCGAAGCTGCAAAAGATCGTCTTCCACCAAAAGCTCGGCAGCGTGTGGGACAAGGTCGAGCGCGTGAAGGCGCTGGCGGCTGAGCTTTGCGCCGTGACCGGTGCGGACAAAGCGATGGTCGAACGCGCCGCGTTGCTCTGTAAAATGGATCTGGTGACGGAAACCGTCGGCGAATTTCCTGAACTTCAGGGACAGGTGGGGCGGCAATTGTACGTCGCAGAACTTGCGCCTCCCTCCCCCCTTGCGGGGGAGGGCAGGGTGGGGGGTGCGGGCGGCGGTTTCTCAGGCAAGCGCGCCGCCGTCACCCCCACCCCCGGCCCCGCCCCGCAAGGGGGCGGGGAGTCAGGACGCCGGACACGCCTCCAAGCTCGC
>JBQTJK010000101.1:0-2422 GCA_052387215.1 Caulobacteraceae bacterium | reverse complement strand
GCGTGCTGACGCGCGAAGTGCGCCGCTTCACCCAGGTCGTCGAGCGTTTCGCCTACGCCTGCACGCGCACCGATTTCTACGACCGCGCCGATCCGCGTCTGCTCATCGCGGCGATGACCGCCGCGGCCACGGCCCAATACGATTTTCCAGATTCAAGCTGAGGCAGCGCCTAACCCAGGCTCTTGTGCAACGCTGCGGCGCTCAGCGCTTCGGCGAGGCGAGTCATGTCCGCGCGCACGCGCACATAGCCGTTGGTGCGCTCAAGCGTGCGTTCGTCCACATAAAGCGCGCGGTTGATCTCGATTTGCAGTGCGTGCACGTGCGCGGCTGGGCGGCCGTAGCTTTGCGTCGTGTGCCCGCCGGCGAAGGGCGTGTTGCGGGCGACGCGATAGCCCAAACGGCGCAAGGTGGATTCAGTCAGCGCCGTTACCGAAGGATGGCACGAGGCGCCAAACCGGTCGCCGAGCACGACGTCTGGCGCGTGCGCGCCGCGCGAATTGTTCGGCATGGAATGGCAGTCGACCAGCACCGCGCAGCCGAACTGCTCGCGCGTTTCGGCCACGAGGTTTTGCAGCAGCGCGTGATAGGGCCGATGCACCGCATTGATGCGGCGCTCCGCTTCGTCGAGCGAGAGCTTGCGCCGGTAGATCGCTTGGCCGTCGCCGCTGATGCGCGGGATCGCGCCTAAGCCCGCCTGCACGCGCGCCGAGTTGGCGTGCGGCGAATGCGGCGGCCGCTCGTCGAACATGTCCGGATCGAGTTCGGCGGGGTCTCGGTTAAGATCGACGTAGACACGCGCAATGCTGGCCGAGAGCACGGCTGCGCCGTGCGCCGCCGCGCCGGCGAACAGCTCATCCACATAGGCGTCTTCGGAGCGCCGCAAGCTGATCAGGCTCACCCGCGCATCGGCAAGCAGCTCAGCCGGGTATCGCCGCCCGCTATGCGGCGAAGCAAAGATGAGCGGGGCGGTGCGTCTTAACGGTTCGATCAGAACGAACGGCGGTTCGGCCTGCGGCTGCGGCGCGCCTGCGCTGTCCGTTGTGGTGCGCGCTGCGCCAAGGCCGCCATGGTCCATCGGGTCCATCGTTACACATTGTTCGCAACGACCGTGCGGCGCGTCAATGTTTACACCTGTTTACAGGCTGTGCGTGACGGTTCAGCCGCCCTTTACCCGAACTATGCTAGGGGCTACCGGTTTGAAGGGGCCGGAACTTCCGGAGCTGCTGGCGGTATGGCGCGAATTCTGTTGGCCGAAGACGATGACTCGCTCCGGGCTTTCCTGGTGTCGAGCCTTTCGCGCGCGGGCCACGACGTCGCCGGTTATGGCGACGGCGACTCCGCCTGGGAAGCTTTGGAGCACGGCTCGTTCGACCTTCTGCTGACCGACATCGTCATGCCCGGCCTCGACGGCATCGAACTCGCGCGCCGCGGCGCCGAAGCCGATCCCGCGATGAAGATCGTGTTCATTACCGGCTTCGCAGCAGTGGCTTTGTCGGCGCACAGTCAGGCGCCGAAAGAGGCCAAGGTCCTGTCCAAGCCGTTCCACCTCAAGGACTTGGTAGTCGAGATCGAACGCGTGATCGCAGCGGCCTAGTCGCTCCATGCGCGCAGGAGATTGGCGCGCACGCCTTCCAGCCGCATGCGGTTCTCCCAGCTTATGTTATTGCCCTCGAGCGCGGCGATCTCGTTGAGTTCATAGAGCAGATTACGCCGCGTCGCCTCGCCGATGAGGCTCTGCACAAAGGTGATGGCCACAAGCCGCTGCCCAGAGCGCACGGGCGCGACTTCGTGCAGCGATGTCGATGGATAGAACACCGCGCCGCCCGCATCAAGCTTGAACGCTATTTGGCGCGCACCGAGCGAGACAACGAGCTCGCCGCCTTCGTAAGAGGATTTCGGCGCTAGGAACACGGTGACCGAGATGTCCGAGCGCACGGGGCGCGGCGCCGCGAAGATATAAGCGGCGTCGTAATGGGCGCCGTATTTCATCCCCGGCTCATACCGCGCAAGGAGCGGCGGGGCCATGTAGCGCGGGAAGGTGAAGTCGCGGAACTCGCGGCAGCGCATCAGCGCGTCGCGCACGATCTGGGCGGACTCCGTATAGAGTGGCCCCTGCGGGTCGAGTTGAAGGTTGAGCTTGGTTTCGTTGGCCGGATTGGAAATGCGCCCGTCCACGAACTTGGCTTCGGCGGCGATGGTCTGCAGCCGTTGCACCTCCTGCGGCGCAAGCACGTCCTGAACTTCCAGAAACATCGGCCTGCTGTAGCAAGCGCGGTGCGGGCCGACAACGGACGGGCGCTTGCTTCTAAGGCCGCTCAGCCGCTATAGCGGCTCACCCCGACGGGACGGGCGCGTAGCTCAGCGGGAGAGCACTACGTTGACATCGTAGGGGTCACAGGTTCGATCCCTGTCGCGCCCACCA
>JBQTJK010000100.1:0-6543 GCA_052387215.1 Caulobacteraceae bacterium | reverse complement strand
TATCCACGCCGTTTCGCCCGCAAGCGCCTGAAGACAAAGTACCCGCACACGATTCAATCCGACCCACCACGAATACGCGTACAATGCGTCCCATCGTTTCGTCCGGAGAGCAGTTGGATCCCTGTTCGAACCAATGACCAAACGCTGCAGCCGAGCGTGAAGCTCCGAAGCGCGCAAGCGCGTAGGAGGGGAAGCCCACAGAGCGCCATAACTGTGGGGGGACGCACCGGGGATCGCGTGAACAGCGCGACCCGCACGCCATCGGGGACCGCCGGACGACGTGAAATACCGTCGTTGAGCGGCCCGGTGAAAGCAGACTGCGGGGACGCGGGTTTTCGCGTCATGAGCGCCGAACCAACGGCGCATTTCTTCGAGACGCGCGAACCCGCGTCCCCGGCTCTCCCGCCTTCGCGGCTCAGCCGCTTCGGTGAGACAAGCCCTCTAGGCCGTAGCGCGCAGCGCGTAGGCGGAAACTCGCGGCGCAAAGCGCGCCGGGAGCGGCGCTTCCATGGTCAACGAAACGGCTGGACGTCGTACCGGTAATCGTCAGCGCTGTCGCGCACTTGGCCCCGTTTCAGTGCAGTCCAGGAGAACAGGATGCCCGACACCAGCACGACCGGTAGCCCAAGTATGAGCACAAGGGGCGTTGTCGCCAACGACATCGCCAATGAAAAATGCTCTGCGGCGCTCCAGTCCGCCGCTACCGCAGCCAGCACCCGCGTCAACACAAACGGCGCTGCTAGCGCCGCGAACGCGCCTGCGATGACGACATGCAGCACCACGATCCGCCGCGCCTTGGGCGCCCACGCGAACAGCCAGCTGGCGCCCAGCGTCACCAGCGCCATTGCAAACACGATGAACAGGGCGGCGATCGCGACGCGTTGCGGGCCGATGTCGTCCCAGAACAGCAGCGCTGGCCAGCCGATCGCGAGCGCGAGCGCCAGCGGCGTCCATAGGAACGCCGGCTGCCGCCACGCGAGCGGCGGGATGCGTTGCGGGATCGGGGGGCCGCGCATGCGGCCGAAGCTTACGCACAAACATCGCGGCGTCACTGAGGCGCTACCGCCGCGGGAGCGGTTTCCCCTAGTGCGGCGGATTTGAAATTCGCCCCACGTTGATGGCGAGCGCCGAGCGAATTTCAAATCCAAAGCCGCACTAGAAACCTTTGATTCTAATGTCCCTTTGGACTTGAAATTCGAGGATCGCATGATCCAAGGGGTGGATCGAATTTCAAGTCCGGGATATTAGCCCGGCAAGCGTGTTCAAGTCACGTCATGGACGCCCGCCAATATTCGCCCTCCACCGCCCGCAATCGAGACGTCATCCTCGCCGTGCTGCGGCGCGCCCTGCCGCCTCGCGCTCCCGTACTGGAGATCGCCTCAGGGACTGGCGAACATGCCGTCCACTTCGCCCGCGCGATGCCTCAGATCACCTGGCAGCCGAGCGATCCGGACGACGAAGCCCGCGCCAGCATTGCCGCGTGGATCGCCGCGGAACGACTGAGCAATGTCCTCCCGCCGCTCGCCATCGATGTATGTGCAGATGATTGGGGCGTAGGGGAGGGGTCGATCGACGCCGTCGTCGCCATCAACGTAATCCACATCTCGCCCTGGGAGGCGACGCTCGGGCTGATGGCCGGCACGGGCCGCCTGCTTCGGCCAGGCGGTCTGCACTACACCTACGGCCCGTACAAACGCGGCGGCCGCCACACCGCGCCCTCGAACGAAGCATTCGACGCTTGGCTGAAGCAACTCAACCCGCGCTATGGCGTGCGCGATCTCGCCGATGTTGAAGCGGCCGCGAACAACGGCGGCTTGAGGCTCCGGGAAATCATCGAAATGCCAGCGAACAATCTGTCGCTCGTGTTCGAGCGCGCGTAGCAGGCGCTTGTGTCCCGCAAAGCACGTTGCACAAATGCATCTGCGTTCAGAACGCCCCGCATTGTCACCAGGATTTAATTCACACGCCATGTTCGCGTCGCGTGGCGTCCCTATGTCCACGGCGCGAACACACTCGTTCGCGCAACCGAGGGAATTTTATGCGCACTGCAATTACGCTGCTCGAACTTGCAATCGGCAGCGCCTTCACGATCGCCGTTGCGGCGTACGTGGTTAAAGGCGCGCTGCTGATGGCGCAGTTCGCGTTGTGAGGCGCATCGCGTGGGAGCGTGGGCAGAACGCCCGCGCTCCCGCGCACCTCTCGTTTGAATCAAAACACCGACACGTTAGCGCGTCGGCGTGGGGGGATCGGTCCGGTAGTCGTAGAAGCCGCGCTGGGTTTTGCGGCCGAGCCAGCCCGCTTCCACGTATTTCACTAGCAGCGGACACGGGCGGTACTTGGAGTCCGCAAGGCCTTCGTAGAGCACCTGCATAATAGAAAGGCAGGTATCGAGGCCGATGAAGTCCGCAAGCTCGAGCGGACCCATCGGATGATGCGCGCCGAGCCGCATTGCCTTGTCGATGGCTTCAACGGAGCCGACGCCTTCGTAGAGGGTGTAGACCGCCTCGTTGATCATCGGCACCAGCACGCGGTTGACGATGAAGGCGGGGAAGTCCTCGGCGTTGGCTATGGTCTTGCCCAGGCTTTCTATGAAAGCCACGGACGTTGCGTAGGTTTCCTGGCTGGTGCCGAGACCGCGGATAACCTCCACGACCTCCATCACCGGCGCCGGGTTCATGAAATGGAGGCCGATGAATTTGTCGGAACGATCCGTCGTCGCCGCGAGGCGCGTGATCGAGATCGAGGAAGTGTTCGACGCAAGGATCGTGTCCGGCTTCAACACTGGCTTCAGATCAGCGAAGACTTTGCGCTTCGCTTCGTCCTGTTCGACCACGGACTCGATCACCAAATCGGAACCGGCGAGGTCAGCATACTTCGGCGCCGCCTTGATGCGCTTAAGCGCTGCATCCATGTCCGCTTGCTTGATCAGCTCGCGGTGAACTTGGCGCGTCATGTTTTTGGTGATGGTTTGGATGGCCGTGTCGATGCGCGACGGTTCCGCGTCGTTCAGCAGCACGTCGTACCCGGCCAGCGCGCAGACGTGCGCGATGCCATTGCCCATTTGCCCGGCGCCGACGACGCCGACCGTCCGAATTTTGCTCATCTTACTGCCATAGGCCCTCAGGCCTTGCTGAATTGCAATTCTTGTTGCAGTGCAGCATAGCCCCGGTCCGGGTGCAAGGGGAGTTGGTCAGACGCCCGCCTTGGTCAGCTCATCCATCAGATCCGGCACGGCCGTCCTGTAGTCCGCCACCAGGCCGTAATCGGCCACCTGGAAGATCGGCGCGTCCTCGTCCTTGTTGATGGCGACGATGACCTTAGAGTCCTTCATCCCGGCCAGGTGCTGGATGGCGCCAGAAATCCCGATGGCGACGTAAAGCTCCGGCGCGACCACCTTGCCGGTCTGGCCGACCTGGTAGTCGTTCGGCGCATAGCCCGCATCGACCGCCGCACGCGAGGCGCCGACGGCGGCGCCGAGTTTGTCGGCCAGCGGGTCCAGCACGCGATGGAATTCCTCGTTCGAGCCCAGCGCCCTGCCGCCCGAGACGACGCGCTTTGCGGCCGTCAATTCGGGCCGGTCGGATTTGGCCATCTCTTCGCGCACGAACGCGGACTTGAACGTCGCCGTTGGCGCCGCAATCGATTTGACCTCCGCGGCGTCGCCGGCGCCGGCCGCCTTGAACGCCGTCGGCTGTACGGTCAGCACTTTTTTCGGCTGGGTGTCCTTCACCGTGATGATCGCATTGCCGGCGTAGATCGGGCGCACGAACGTATCGGCGCCTTCGACGCCGATGACACCGGACGCCTGCATCACGTCCAGCTTGGCGGCCACACGAGGCGCGATGTTCTTGCCTGTGGTGCTGGCGGGGAACAGCACCGCGTCATAATCGCTCATCAGCGGCACGATCAGTGCTTCCATCGGCTCGGCCAATTGCTTGTCCAACGAGACGGCGTCAGCGAGCAGCACGGTGCGCACGCCGTCGATCTTCGCGGCCGCGCGTGCGGCGTCTCCGGCGCGGGATCCGGCGACCAGCACATCCACGTCGCCGCCCATCGCCTTGGCGGCAGTGACGATTTTGCTGGTGGCGTCCTTCAGAGACGCATTGTTGTGTTCGGCGACAACGAGAACGGCCATTTAGAGCACCCCCGCTTCCTTGAGCTTGCCGACCAGTTCAGCGGCGGACTTCACCTTGATCCCGGCTTGGCGTTTGGCCGGCTCGGCGGTCCTCACGACTTGAAGCCGCGGGATGGTATCGACGCCGAAGTCCGCCGGCGTCTTCACGTCGATCGGCTTTTTCTTCGCCTTCATGATATTCGGCAGCGACGCATAGCGTGGCTCGTTCAAGCGCAGGTCGGTGGTGATGATCGCCGGCAGCTCGACGTCGAGCGTCTGCAAGCCGCCGTCGACTTCGCGCGTCACCGTCGCCTTGTCGCCGGCGAGCACGATCTTTGAGGCGAACGTTGCTTGCGGCCAGTCGAGCAGGGCGGCCAGCATCTGGCCAACGGCGTTGTTGTCGTCATCGATGGCTTGCTTGCCGAGGATGACGAGGTCCGGTTTCTCGGCTTCAACCACCCCTTTGAGGATTTTCGCCACAGCCAGCGGCTCGACCTCGCCGTCAGCCTTCACCAGGATTCCGCGGTCGGCGCCGATGGCGAGCGCGTTGCGGATCGTCTCCTGTGCTTGCTCCGGGCCGATCGCGACCGCGACCACTTCAGTCGCCGCATCCTTGGCGTGCCCGCCGCCGCCCTCCTTCATGCGCACGGCCTCTTCGACCGCGATCTCGCAGAACGGGTTGATCGACATCTTGAGGTTCGAGAGATCGACGCCCGAGCCATCGGGCTTCACCCGGACCTTCAAGTTGAAATCGAGCACCCGCTTGACCGGGACGAGGACCTTCATGCTTGGAATCCTTGAAGCATTCGGAGCGGCGCTAAGGCGCCAAATCGCGCGCCTATAAACGGCCTCGCCCCCGCCGCGTCAACGCGGCGATCCGGACGTACTTGGACCGCCGGCGTCTCGCCGGCGGTTTCCCCAACGTCGCGGAATTAGCCGCCGGCGAGACGCCGGCGGTCCAAGATCAGCGGCTAAGTACGCCCGGCCAGTTGCCGTTCGCTCGACGGATGTGGCCGGGGATGTCGCCCTCCCAGCGCGTTTGGATCTCGTCATTGTAGTTGAGATAGAGCTTGCCATCGACGATGCGCCAATTGTTGGGATTGCCAGCGGCGGTGTAGCCCTGGCTCATAGCCCACGCGCAATAGCCGCCGTATTGTGGCAGGTAACGCGAGGGATTAGCGCGGAACGCGGCCAGGTGCTCGGCCGAGGCGAAGCGATACTCGTAGCCCAGATGGGTGATACGATGTTGCGCCGCCCCGCGCGCTGGGCGGCCGTCGGTGAAGTACGCCACCGGATCGTAGCCACCAACGGCCACGCGCGAGAGCAAACCCGTATACACCGGCGCTTCATTCGCCTGTGCGGGCGCAGCGGCGAAAGTGAGCACGCCGACGGCGAAGGCGATAGCGGCGAGAAGCTTGCGCATGATTGAACTCCTTTAGGCGGCGACGCGAAGCTGGGCCGCGGGTGCGGATGGCGATGGAACAAAGGCGCGGCCGAGATCGCGGGCAAGGCCGGCGAGTTCATTGCGGCGAATGATGAAGAGAACGATCGACGTAACCCAGATGGTAAGTGCTGCGGCGAACAAGCCGCCGCCGTCGTTGTTCGGATCGATGCCGAGCGGCGTGAACAGATGGAAGCTCACAGCGCCTGTCATCACCGCAAAGCCGATCAGCGCGCCGAGCGCGTTGAGTCGAACAAAACGCGGGATGAGGCCAACCAGCAACAGCGTCGAGGCCGCGAGTTCCGCCGTGCCGATAACGTACTGGCTGAAGAGGCCGGTGTGCGCGAATAGACCGGGCGCGCCCAGCGATGCCGCCCAGCCGTCGAGCCGGCCGAAGATTTCCTGTGTCTTCGGATCGTCGGTGAATTTGAAGCGGAGGCTGTCCAGGAACACGAGCGCTGCAAATATGGAAATCGTGGCGGGCGCGTAGCGTTTGATGCGATCGAGCATGATGCCCTCCTGCCTGCCTATTCGGCGGCCGAAATGGGCCGGTTACGTCACCAGCGCAAGAATCTCGAACCGGCAACCGCGCCCAAGGCCGCGCAGAGGCCGATGGCCAGCGCATACCAGGTGGTCACAAACGCGACCGAATCCACCGGGCAATAAATGGCGTACGCCATCGCGCCGATGCCGCCGGACACCGCGCCGATGGCCGCGCCGGTGAGGGTAATGCGCGTCGGTGCAAACGCACGCATGAACCAAGTGAGCAGGGCGGCTGTCGGGGCGGCGAGGATTGGGATCAGCACGACGCACCAGGGAATGGTTCCGCCCATCCACACCTCGAAGCGCCGCTCCGGCATCTCGCCCATCAGCGCGACGATCGTGGCGATCGCGCAGACCGCCACGAACAGCAGCACGCCGCCGACCCGCCAGCCCAAAGGCCGGCCAGGCTTCATCAACTGAACCGTTATTGGCAAGATCACCGCGG
>JBQTJK010000099.1:0-4354 GCA_052387215.1 Caulobacteraceae bacterium | reverse complement strand
GGGGCCCCGGCCCGGGTTTTTCGGGCGGCGGGGTTAACCCCGGGGGCACGGCTCCACCCCCCATTTATTTGGCCTTTGCTATCGGGGGGCGGGCGCCCGCGCGCTCCAGCTCACTTTTTCCGGAACGCGTCCAGGCTTACAACCGAGTTGTCGTTCGGCTGCGCCGGCGCTTCGGCGGAAGGCGTTTCACGCGACGCCGGATGGCCCACGTCATCGCCTGAAGCCATGCGCGCTTCGTCATTGTGATGGTGCTCGAACTGCAGGCCGAACTTCACGCTCGGATCGAAGAAGCGGGTGATCGCTTTCAGCGGAATGGTGATCGGCTGCGGTTGGCCAGAGAACTTCAAGATCACGCGGAAGCGGTCGGAGTAGACTTCGAGATCCCAAAACTGGTGCTCGAGCACGATCGTCATTTCATCCGGATAGCGCGCGCGCAAATGCTCGGGGATGATCACACCCGGCGCATGCGTGCGGAAGGTGATGTAGAAATGATGCTTGCCCGGCAGGCCGCGCGGGTTCGCCGCCTCTTGGAGCGCGGCGCGGACGACGCTGCGTAGCGCGTCCTGCATCAAGTGTTCGTACCCGATCATGTCGTCGGCCACGGCCGCCCCTCCTTGGCTCCCGTCGAAACCCTTACCGGCTCGTTCCGGGCAGTCAATTGTTCATCCACAGGGCGCGAAAACAGCAACGTTTCCAACGTCGGCAGGCGAAACGCTTGCGACGAACAACAGTTCGCACCCGCAGTGCGAGAGTGACGCCTGGAAAGTCGCAACCTTCGCGCACGGCGCGAGCACACGCGCACGGAACTCGCCAAACATTTGCGCGATAAAGGAAAATCGCACCGCAACACGCGTCGCACGCGCAAACTGCGACACCGGCGCGTGCGATTCTCATCATTTGTGGATAATTTAGCGGAGAAGAGTCCCCGGCTTCTGTTGCCGGGCGCCGGGGGGCCCCGCCTAGCGATGCTACTCGGTAGGACTTAGGTTCGGAAAACTCCGCACCGCTTACGCGGCGAGGGCGAATTCCTCAGCAGTGTTGTCATTGGCAACTATGCTGTTTGGCCTGTAACGGGACCACCCGAGCAAAAGCCTCGGCCTTCAACGTCCGTCGATCCTATTTCGGCCCCGTGCTTCCCCAACGAGGAAGAAACTGGTGGAGCCGCCGGGCATCGCACCCGGGTCCGATCCGCCTATCTCCGCGCGTTTATCGCCATAGTCCGGTTGCCCGGACGAGTCGGAATATAGGGACCGCGGCGGGGCGCGCCTAGTCGAAGAACGCAATGGTGCGGAATTCGATGCTCTCGCGGGGCGGCGAGTCGGGGGGCGTCAGGGAGTTCTCGAAAGCGGTATGCGGGGTGAATTGGGCGACGTGCGGATCGGAATCGTAGCATTTGATCAGCAGCGCCTCGTCCAGTTGCATGTCTGGATAATAGAACCAACGCTGCCGCGGCGAGAACGTGACGCCGTAGATCTCGCCGACACGATCGCCATAGACGATATCGGTGGCTATCAACTCGGTCGGCGCGATGCTGCGCGCATCGCACAGAGCAAGCGGCCAGTCCGACGCCGGATGGCGCACTGCCCGCCATACATTGACGAACGCCGCCCGTCGCTTCAGCAGCGCGTCAGCTTCTTGGCCGAGCAGATCGCGGACGCGCCGCGGCCCCGACTTTGCCGTGTAGTCGACATGCGCGCGCGTCGAAGGCTGGCGCGGCGCATCCGGCGCACGCCGCCGCTGCGTGTGGTCGAAGACGACGACGCGCGCAGCGCCGATAACCTCCCGCACCAAATCCGCGGCTTCTGCGCGGCCAAAGTCTGTGATCTCATCCTCGCGCGAAAAGTCGATCGATGACGCGCGGTTCGCCAAAGCAAACCCTTGCACGTCCAACGAGGGGTCGATCCGTCGCGCGTCCCGGATCGTTACCGAGCGTGGCGTGTAGATCTCCGTCACTTCGCCGGCGCCGGGGCCTGTGAAATCCAGCCGCGGCCGCCGGTCGCTCGCTTCCAGGAACAGCAACGAGGCATCCACCGTCGCATCGCGCGGCCGCTCCAGAACTTCCAGGTTCATGTTCGCCTCCAATCGCCGGGAGGAAGGCTAGGGTAGCCACGGCGCGCCGCCGAACCATCAAACGTCACGGCGGATGTGAGCGGCGCTCACAGCTATCGTTGCGATCGCGAGAATGACGATACCGCCGGAGCGGGACTCGGCTTAAAGGCGCGCGCTGGTGCGGCGGATTTGAAATTCGCCTCAAGTTGATGGCGCCCGGCGAGCGAATTTCAAATCCAAAGCCGCACCGGAACTTGTTGATCTAACGTCTCTTTGGACTTGAAATTCGACTGATCGAATGATCCAGCGCGTGGGTTTCAAGTCCGGGACATTGTCGGAGGCTCCATGACCAAGAAGCTCGCAGCGGAATTCATCGGCACGTTGACCTTGGTTCTGTTCGGCTGCGGCGCGGCTGTGCTCGCCGGCTTCGGCGTCATCGGTCAGGACGGCATCGCCTGGGCGTTCGGCCTCGCCATCGTCGCCATGGCCTACGGCGTCGGGCCTGTCAGCAAATGCCACATCAATCCGGCCGTCAGCTTCGGGGTCTGGGTTGCGGGTGACATGAAGACGGGCGCCATGCTCGGCTACTGGGCGGCGCAGTGTTTGGGCGCCGTCGTCGGCGCCGGCATCCTCCTCCTGATCGCCTCCGGCGGGCCGGACTATTCGCTGGCGGAGAACGGCCTCGGCCAAAACGGCTACGGCGTCCGCGACGCGGTCTCCAACCAGGGTTCGCCCGGCGACTACAGCCTCTTGTCCGGCGCCATCTTCGAGGTCATCGCCACCTTCATCTTCGTCGTGGTGGTCCTTGGCGTCACCCAACGCAATGCAGCGCCGCAATTCGCCGGACTCGCAATCGGGCTGACGCTCGTGGCGATCCACATCGTCGGCATCCAAGTGACCGGCGTGTCGGTGAACCCTGCACGCTCGCTCGGTCCTGCTGTATGGGTGTTGGGCGACGCGCTGTTGCAGCTATGGCTGTTCATCGTCGCGCCGATGGTTGGGGCCGGGGTGGCGGGATGGGTTTTCCGGGTGAGGCTGCTGACGGCGGAAGAACCAGCTTAAGCACGCTCAGCCGCCGCCCGCTCGCGGCGACGCTGACGCTGCTCATCGTTGCGATTTTCGCCTACCTCTACGCGCCGATCCCCGCGCCAGACGTGGCGCCGCCGGCGCCAGGTGATTGCGTCGAACTGCATCTCTATTCGAACGGCTATCACAGCGACATTGGCGCGCCCGCGAGCATCTTTCCCGAGAACCATCCGCTACGCCGCCTCTATCCGGACGCCGAAAGCTTCCTCATCGGCTGGGGCGATCAGGCTTTCTACTATTCCGACGGAACGAACCTGTGGCTGGGCCTCGATGCGCTCATCCCGCCGAGCGCCAGCGTCTTCCACATCGCCTACAATGCCGGCCCGTCGAGCGCCTATCTGTCGCCCAACGACGACACGGCCGTTGCCGTCTCCCACGAAGGCGCGCAACGCTTCGTGGCCTTTATCGACCGCTACCTCGTGCTCGATGCGCAAGGCCAACCCATCCGCACCAGCGACGGCAAGGTGATCGGCCGCTCGTCGTTTCTGCGTTCGCGCGGATCGTTTCATGTGCTCCAGGTCTGCAACCAGTGGATGGCTCGCGCACTGCGCGCCGCCGGCGTCGACGTCAACGCCCGCGCCGCCTGGCTCGCTGGCCCGCTGATCCGGCAAGTACGTAGAATTGGGCAGATCGAATGTCCCTTGAGCGCCTGAGAAATACGCGCGCGCCATCCTTGTTGGCCTTGCGGGCCGAAAAAAGTGGAGAGCGGGACGTGAGCTCGTCGCGCTTCAAAAAAGTGCGCCGTTGGTTCGGCGCGTCTGACGCGGGCGAACCCACGTCCCGTGATCGTTGGTCGCCGGGCCGCTCATCGACGGTATTTCACGTCGACCGGCG
Organism: Caulobacteraceae bacterium; assembly: GCA_052387215.1. Lineage (GTDB taxonomy): Bacteria > Pseudomonadota > Alphaproteobacteria > Caulobacterales > Aquidulcibacteraceae > Vitreimonas. Next base: position 385 of record JBQTJK010000099.1, on the reverse strand, counting down.
GTCCCCGGCGGCGTGCAGGCCGCGCTGTCCAACACGGTCCCCGGTGCATCCTCCCACAGTTATGGCGCCCTGCGGGCTTCCACGCCGCGCGATCCGAGGGATCGTCTGGCGCTTCACGCTCGTCACCACGCTCTCGCATCGGTTGAACAGCGGCCGACTGCCCTCCAGCGGAGCGACGCAGGCATTGTAAGGCGGTTGCAAAGGTGTGGGATATGATTTTGCGGATTCGTTGATTTGTAAGGGCTGGAGGCCGGAAATTCGGGGGATAGGAGCGAGTCGGCTCTATCCCCCTATTGCACTCGGAACGGATGGTGATTTGGGAGCGCGGACGTCCTCGTCCGCTGCGCGCCGTCAGGCGCGCTATTCTTCGCCGTTAGCGGCAGCC
>JBQTJK010000098.1:0-6124 GCA_052387215.1 Caulobacteraceae bacterium | reverse complement strand
GCGGTCCTCGAGCGCGGAAGGCTCGCCCATGCCAACGTATTCTTGGTGTAACTGGCGTTAGAGCTGGCTAGCGGCGCCGATCGCCGGATCGACCAGTTCGTGATCAGTGAGCGTGCCGAACAGGATCGAAGCCCTCAACCAGTCTTCCTCGGTGTCGCCGCGCGCCGAGTCGCTGGCGAGACGCTGCATGAGCATCCCGCCGGCGCGCCACGCCGCAGGTCTATCGACGCTCATCACTTCGCCCACCGCGAGGCGGATCGCCGTGTCCGTCTGCTCGCTGATGCGGAAGTAGGTCTCCGCGCATTGCGCGAGCGTTTCGCCCTCAAGCGGCACGACGCCCTGGAAGGGCGCTGCGTCTTCACCGAGATCGAGCGTAAGCACGAGATTGCCGGCGCCTAGCAACTCGCCGGGCGACAAGCGGTTGGCGTTGGCCAGCTTGGAGTTGGCGCCCTCCGCGAGGCGCGCATAGCCACGCACGCCGCCATTGCCATGCTCGGCGACAAGCAGCGGTACTAGGCCCTTGCCCTGCGCTTGCACGACGAGGCGCCCCTCCCTCAGCAGCGATCCGACCAGTGCGGCAAGAGTCAGCGCTTCGCCCAGCAGCATCGCGACTGGGCGCGGATAATCGTGGCGGTGCAGAATCGGGTCGAGCGCTCGGGGCCCGAACCGCGCGATGCGGCCTCGCACCGGTGCGTTGTCGAGGCTGAACGGCGCGACGATATCGTCGGCGATCACAGCTTGCCCAGGCACCAGAGCAGTATCGCTTTCTGCGCGTGGATGCGGTTTTCCGCTGCGTCCCAGACGGCTGATTGTGCCCCGTCGAGCACGGCGTCGGTGACTTCTTCGCCGCGATGTGCGGGAAGGCAATGGAGGAACATCGCGTCCTTCGCCGCACGTTGCATCATCGATTCGTCCACTGCGTACGGCGGGAAGGCGGCCATGCGCTCGTCTTTGTCCTTGTCGCCCATCGACACCCACGTGTCGGTGACGACGACGTCGGCGCCATCGATCGCCTTCTTCACATCGTTGTGGGCTTCGATGTTGGCGCCCGCTGCCTTCGCGGCGGCGACTTCCTGGGCGCGCGGCCCATAATTCGGCGGCGTCGCGATCCGAAGCTTGAAGTCGAGCTTTTCGGCCGCGTGCATGAACGAAGTGCAGACGTTATTGCCATCACCTACCCAGGCGATGGTCTTGCCACTGATATCGCCGCCCCATTCTTCGATAGTCATGATGTCGGCGATGATCTGGCAGGGATGCGAGAGATCGGTGAGGCCGTTGATCACCGGCACGCTGCTCGCCGCCGCGAAGTCGAGCAAATCCTGGTGGTTATTGGCGCGCATCATGATGCAATCGACCATGCGTGAAAGCACCCGCGCGGTGTCCTGCACCGTTTCGCCGCGGCCCAGCTGCGTATCTTTGGCATCCAAGACGATGCTCTTGCCGCAGAGCTGCTGCATGCCGATTTCGAACGAGACGCGCGTGCGAGTCGAGTTCTTCTGGAAAATCATCGCCAGCGCATAGCCATCAAGCGGCGCATCTTCGTCGGGCGCAGCCTTGGGCCAATCGATGCGCGCGGCTTTGCGCGCGTGCGCTTCATCGAGGATCGCGCGCACTTCGTCTCTGCTGAGCGCCGCGATATCCAAGAAGTGGCGTGGACCCTCAGTCACGCGCTCGCTTCCGCCATTTGCGCAGCCAGCACAGCGTCGATTGCGTCGATCGCCTCGCGAATCTGTTCCTCGCTGATGACCAGCGGCGGCGCAAGGCGCAGAACATTGTCGCCGGCGGCGCCGACCAGCACCTTGCGGTCGCGCAATTTGGCTTGGATGCCCTTCGGGTCGATTTTTAGCTTCAACCCGCGCAGCAGGCCTTTGCCGGTGACGGCGACTACCAGATCGGGATGGCGATCCTTCAAGCCTTCGAGTGCTTGTGTGAGATGATTGGCCACCTGGTTCACGTGGGCGAGGAATTCGGGCTTAGAGAGTTCGTCATAACACGCGTTGCCGACTGCCATCGCGAGCGGATTGCCGCCGAACGTGGTGCCGTGCACGCCTTTGACCATGCCCTTCGACGCCTCCTTCGTCGCGAGGAAGGCGCCCATCGGAAAGCCGCCGCCGACGCCCTTGGCGACAGCCATGATGTCGGGCGTCGCGCCGCTCCACTGATGCGCCCACATTTTGCCGGTGCGCCCGGCGCCGGATTGCACTTCGTCGTAGATGAGCAGCGCGCCGCGTTCGTCGCAGAGCTTGCGCAGGCCGCGGAGGAATTCATCCGGAGCAGCGCGCACGCCGCCTTCGCCTTGAACCGGTTCGATGATAATCGCCGCCGTCGTCGGGCCGACCAGCTTACTCACCGCATCGAGATCGTCCCACGGCGCTTGAATGAAGCCCGGCATGCGCGGACCGAAGCCGTCAAGATAGCTCGGATTGCCCGACGCGTTGATCGCAGCGTATGAGCGGCCGTGAAATGAGCCTTGGAAGCCGATGATGTCGACGCGTTCCGGATTGCCGTTGGCGGTGTGATATTTGCGCGCGGTCTTCAGCGAACCTTCGATCGCTTCGGCGCCGCTATTGGTGAAAAACACGACATCGGCGAAGCTGTCGCGCACGTATTTCGCGGCAAGTTCTTCCTGACCCTTCACTTTGAACATGTTTGAGGTGTGCCAGAGCTTGTTGGCCTGCTCGGTCAGCGCCTTGACCAGCACGGGCGGCGCGTGGCCGAGCGCGTTGACCGCGATACCCGCGATGCAGTCGAGATACTTCTCGCCCTTGTCATCCCAGATCCAGCAGCCTTCGCCGCGCACGAAAATCTGTTCCGGCGGTGCATAGACGGGAAGGATGTGGCTTTCTGCGGCGCTCATCTGGGCTCTCAGGATTTTGGGAAAGGCGGGGTTTTGAGCCGCGCCGCTTGCAAGGTCAAGCTCGCCGTATCATCAACAATTCATGAGACGAGACCACAGCATTCCCCGCGGCGAAGTGCATCGCCTGCGTCATCAATCCGTCGTTCTGGAAGGCAATCCGCTGGGCGATCCGACCGAGCGGGAGCTTTATGTCTGGACGCCGCCGGGTTGGAGCGCGGCGGAGCGCCTGCCGCTGCTGGTGGATTTGAAGGGCTATTGGAGCTCTGCGCTGGCGCACGCGAACTGGATGCCGGCGAGCGAGAACGTGCCCGAGCGGCTGGACCGGCTGACGCACGAAGGGATGCCGCGCGTCGTGGTGGCGTTTCCCGATTGCTTCACCAAGCTCTTCGGCAACCAATATCTGAACAGCGCGGGCTCGGGGAGGTACGCGGATTATGTCTGCGACGAAATCGTTCCGTTCGTGGAAGCCAAGTTCAATTGCGGCGGCAAGGGCAGGCGCGGCGTGTTCGGCAAATCCTCGGGCGGTTATGGCGCGGCGTGGCATGGCATGAACCGTTCCGATTTCTGGGACGCGATTTCGATTCAGAGTGGCGATATGGGGTTCGATGCGCTCTACATCCCCGCGCTGCTCGATGATCTCGATTTGCTGCGCAAGCATGGCAATTCGATCGAGGCGTTCTGGCGCGCGACAATCGCCAAGCCGAAGCTGACGCAGAAGGAACAGATGGCGCTGATGGATCTGGCCCAGAGCGCTTTCTACGATCCGGACACGTCGCAATTCATGAACATGCGCTTGCCGCTCGATCCGCACACTGGCGAATTCATCGCCGAACGATGGGCCAATTGGATGGCGCACGATCCGGTGGTGATGTTCGATACTCTTGGCGACAATCTTCGCAAGCTGAAGCTCATCTACATGGATTGCGGCGATCACGACAATTTCCGCATCCATTTGGGCATGCGCCGGTTTGCGAAGAAGCTCGCGGCTGCGGGGATTGCGTGCGAGTACGATGAGTATGATGATGACCACATGGACGTAGACTACCGGATGGACGTGTTCTTGCCGAAGCTGGCGAAGGTGTTGAGTTAGGCGCGTTCTAACTCCGCAGCCTGTACCCGCTCTTGATCATTGCCCAGCAGGCGTAACTCAACACGAGGGCCAGTGCGCCGGTGATGATGGCGCCTGTCAGCAGCGGCGCATCGTGATGGCCGATGAAGCCGTAGCGGAAGCCGTCGATCAGTGAGAACACCGGATTGTAGTGTGAAATCGTGCGGATCGGCTCGGGCAGGATCGAGGTGGAGTAGAACGTGCCGGAGAGGAATGTCAGCGGCACGATGACGAAGTTCGTCACCGCAGCTAGGTGATCGAACTTGTCGGCCCAGATGCCGCCGATGAGGCCGATGGCGCCGAAGATCACCGACGCAACGATGGCGTAGTAGAGCGCGACGAGCGGATTCACCGGCATGATATTGGCAAGCCAGGCAACGACGATGAGCGAAGCGACGCCGACAAGGATGCCGCGCGCGGCGGCGCCGACGATGAAGGCGATGGTCAGCTCAAGCGCGGAGAGCGGCGGCATCAGGAAGTCGACGGCGTTGCCTTGCACTTTCGCGATGACGATCGACGACGATGAATTCTGAAACGCGTTCGACAGGATCGACATCATCACCAGACCAGCCGCCAGGCCGTCGGCATAGGCGCGCGTGGTGCCCGGCCAATCGCCGCCGCGCACGAGGCTGAACACCAGCATGAACAAGAGCGTCTGGATCAGCGGCGCGAATACGGTCTGTGCGCCGACCTTCAGGAAGCGGCGGACCTCGCGCCAAATCAGCGTCTGCAAACCCACCCAATTGACGGCGCCGTAGTGCCGCGACGTGAGCGCGGAAGGCGTAGTTCGAACGGCGGTGTCCATACGGAGAACAGCTCTTTCATAAATTCTTAACGGGTCCGAGCGCCCGTTAACCAGTGTAGCGGGCCAAGCCTCGGTCCGGGCTAGAGATAATGGCCCGAGTCCCTGGGGACAGCCCTAGGATAAGCGGAGGATAAATCGCCGTGACTCAGGGGATAACCACAGCATATTGGGTATCCCCAGGTGTTACATGTCCATTAGTTGACTTCTACCCCAGAAGGGCGAGTGTGTCGTATTCCCGTCAAAAAGAGGCGGGGCCATGGGCCGAGGGGGCTTGAATCATGGGATGGAGCGAGGAGCGCGTCGCGCTGCTGCGGAAGCTTTGGGCCGAGGGCCTGTCGGCGAGCCAGATTGCCAAACAATTGGGCGGGGTCACCCGCAATGCGGTAATCGGTAAAGTACACAGACTTGGCTTGGCAGGCCGGGCGACGCCGTCGCGGCCGGCAAAGCGGCCAGTGCGGACGGCGCGTCCGCGGACGCTCGGCCCGTCGGCGCCGCGTCTGCGGACTGCATCAAGCGTGCCGCTTGTGGTCATCCCGGATCTCCCGCCGCTGAAGCTCGAGGACGGCAAGGCCGCGACTGTACTGACGCTCAACGAGAGCATGTGCAAATACCCGATCGGCGATCCGACGGACGCGGACTTCGCCTTCTGCGGTCGTGGCGTCTTCGGCAGCCATCCATACTGCCAGGACCACGCCCGCCTTGCCTATCAGCCGAGCCAAGCGCGCAAGCGCCGCACGTCGGGCGAACCGGATGAGCTTCGCCGCATGCTGCGCCTGGCGGCAATGTAGAGTTCTACCCTGCGACCTGAAAACGCCGCGGCGCTTGCGTCGCGGCGTTTTTGTGTGAGCAAGTTCGGCGCGGCTTTTCATTGTTGGCCTGTGAGTAAGCGCGGAGCGCCGCGCTCCGGCTCTTCTAACGCCGCGCTCTACGATCCTTGGGTTCCGGATCGCACGCAAAGCGCGCGTCCGGAATGACGGAATCAACGCGAGCGATCTTCTTTGCCGTGCCAGATGCGCGTGATCAGCACGGTGTCCGCCTCGATCTTATAGCGCACGACGTAGCCGCTGCGTCCAAAGCGGATGAAGGATATCGCCTTTCACCACCACGCCTGAGCGAGGAGAAGAGCGCCAGCAGGTCAAGGTCCTTCGATGATGCGCTGAACCGCGCGACGGGCCGAGCGCGGACTCTTCTCGGCGATGAAGGCGTGCAGTCGGTCAAGGTCCGCGCGTGCGCGCTCGGTGATGATGATGCGGTGCAAGCGCGCTTAGCGCAGCTTGCGCGGCTGTGGACGCGGGCGTTCATTGGCCGTGCCCCACGAACTCATCCAGTCGCGGACTTCTTCCCACGGCACGCC
>JBQTJK010000097.1:0-38475 GCA_052387215.1 Caulobacteraceae bacterium | reverse complement strand
CTTGCCGCGCGCAGCATAGGCGTTGCGGCCGAGCTCGTTGTAGGGCGGCGCATCGCCCCAGGCTTTGTTTCCGCCATTCGCGAGATCGTAAAGGATCGCGGCGGGAATCACCGGCGAGCGCGGCACGCCGGGCAGATCGATGAGCGCAAACCCCTTTCCTTCAGCGCCCATCGCGGCGGCCACGCCGTCCGCTGCGGCAAGGCCGTAGACGGACCCGCCGGCGAGCACGACCGCGTCAACGGCATCGACGAGATTCTCCGGCGCGAGCGCATCGGTTTCGCGCGTGCCGGGGCCGCCGCCACGCACGTCGACGCCGCACACGGCGCGCCCGTCCGGAACAATCACGGTGACGCCGCTGAGAGCGCTCTCGTCCTCGGCGCAGCCTATGGACAAACCGGCCACATCACTCAAAGAATTGTTGGGCCCGGGACGCGCCATAGGCGTGGTCTTTCGCGTTGAGAACCGCGCCGTCGTAGGAAGCGTCCTGATGTTTGACAAGCAATCGTTGAAGCGGATCGCCGCGCCGCTGCTCGCGCTCGCGCTGGTTGCTTGCGCCACGGCCTCGTCGCCTGGCGCTGCGGCGCCGCGCGGCGAAGCGATGGCGGCGGCGGCGAACCCGCACGCGGTGGAGGCGGCGCTCGAAATATTGCGCGCCGGCGGCAGCGCGGTGGATGCAGCAATCGCGGCGGAGCTGGTGCTGGGTTTGGTGGAGCCGCAATCGTCCGGCATCGGCGGCGGCGGCTTCATGTTGGTCTACGATGGCGAGAGCGAACGCATCGGCGGCTATGACGGGCGCGAGCTCGCCCCGGCGGCAGCGCGGACAGACATGTTCCTCGATGGGCGCGGACAGCCGATACCGTTCATGGACGCGCAGGCGAGCGGGCTCTCGGTCGGCACGCCCTTGCTCGTGCCCATGCTGAAACTGGCGCACGACGATCACGGCCGCTTGCCGTGGGCGCGCCTGTTCGAGCCGGCGATAGGGTTGGCCGAGGAAGGCTTCGCGGTGTCGCCGCGCATGGCGATGCTGGTGGCGGCGGCGGGAGATCGCGGCCGCTTGCGCGCGGATTTCACGGCGCGCGCATACTTCTTCGATCGACGCGGCCGGCCCGTGCGGGCCGGCGATGTGCTGCGCAATCCGGAGTATGCGGCGACATTGCGCGCGATCGCCGAACAAGGTCCGCGCGCAATGACGGAAGGGCCGATCGCCGATGGCATTGTCGCCACGGCGCGGCGGGGTCCGCGCGGCGGCCTGCTGACGCATGCCGACCTGCGCAGCGCGCAGCCGCGGCGGTTCGAGCCGATCTGCGGCGCCTATCGCGTCTATCGTGTCTGCTCGACGGCGCCGCCGGCGTCCGGCAATGCCGTGATCGCGATCCTGGGCTTGTACGAGCGCGCGCGGCCCAGGCCGGAGGGCGTGGGCAGCGCAGATGACTGGGCCGCGTTGCTGTGGGCCAGCCGCCTCGCCTACGCTGATCGCGACTATTACATGGCCGACGATGAGGCCGTGCCGGTGCCCGCGCCCGAGCTGATCGCGCCGGACTACCTCGACGCGCGCGCAATGTTGATCGATGTGTCGCGCGCGCCGGCGCAGGTGAATCCGGGCGCGCCGCGAGGCATCGGCGATCTTCACGATCGCTGGGGCCGCGATCTCGGCAAAGACAACGGCACCACACACATTTCCATCGTCGATGCCTGGGGCGATGCGGTGTCGCTCACAGCCACCGTCGAAAGCGCGTTCGGCGCTCAGCGCATGACCAACGGCTTCCTGCTCAACAACCAACTCACGGACTTTGCCTTTCAGCCAAACCTGAACGGGCGGCCGGTCGCCAACGCAGTGGCGCCCGGCAAACGCCCGCGCTCCTCGATGGCGCCGCTGATCGTGACCGACCGCAACGGCGAATTGGCGTTGGTGACCGGATCGCCCGGAGGCTCGGCGATCATCGGCTATGTGGCGCGCTCGACCATTGGCATGCTCGATTGGAATCTCACGGTGCAGCAGGCGATCGACACCGGCAACGCCACTGCGCGGACGGAAGTTGTCGCTGCGGAGCCGCAGCGCTTTCCACCGGGCGTCGAAGCGGCGTTACGCGCGCGCGGCTGGAACCTGCAGCCGACCGGCGCGATGGAGGTGAGCGGCATCCACGCCATCCGCGTCACACCGCAGGGGCTTGAAGGCGGCGCCGATCCGAGGCGCGAGGGAATCGTAGGCCGCGTGCCGGCGCCGCAGCCTGAGCCTGCGCGCTAGCCCGCCGGAAGCGTGATCCGGAACGTTGCGCCCTCGGCCCCGGTACGGGTCAACTCCAGTTCGCCGCCCATGGCGCGCGTCAGTTCGCGCGCGATGGCAAGGCCGAGGCCGGTGCCGCCTGCTTCCGGCGCGGCGGAGACGAACGGTTCGAACAGGCGCTCGCGCAAATTTTCACGCACACCAGGACCATGATCGATCACCTCGATCTCGCACCGGCCCTCCATGTGCAATCCGCGCACGGTCAGCGTCTTGTCGCGCCGTGTGTGCTCCTTCATCGCTTGCGCGGCGTTACGGATGAGGTTGCCGAGGATGCGGTGCAAATGGTCCGGGTCGGCGATGCAAGCGAGGTTTGGCTCGATGTCGGCCTTGTACTCGATGTCAGCGAATCCGATCAGCGATTCCGCTGCCGCTTCTTCAGCGGCTTCCGCCACGTCGACCTTCTGGAGCACCGGCGGAGCTTCGTCGGCGCGGCCATACTTGAGCGTCGAGGCGGCCAAGCCTGCGGCCCTATCGATGGTGCGCTCGAGGCGAGGCGCGAGCTGGCGCACAGCTGGGTCCTCTGATTGCGACATCCGGTCGGCGACAAGCTGCGCCGTCGACAGCATGTTGCGCAAATCGTGGCCAATGCGCGCGACCGCGGCGCCCAGGGCTGCGAGCCGCTCGTTCTGCTTCAGCGCATTGCGCACTTGTTCGGCCATGTCCGCTGCGGCGCGCTGAGCGCGGCCGATCTCGTCGCCGCGCTGGCTGCGCGGGAATGCGATAGACACATCCTCCGGCTTGTCGCGGAAGCGTTCGATCGCTTCGGTGAGATCGCGCATCGGCCGCACGAAGGCTGCGCTGAGCGCGAAATAGATCAGCGCGCCTGCCGCCATCAAGATCAGCATGGACACACGCGCAAAGCGTTCGGCGAAGCGATGTACGGCCGCCTTCAGCGGCGCTTCGTTCAAAACGATCTCGACGAACTCACCGCTTTCGAAGCGCGGACGCGACAGCACGCGCAGCACCCGGCCATCGGGGGCGAAGAACGTATCCAGCGCCCAGCGGAAACGCTGCCAAGAGCTGGCGCGCGTATAATCGTAGAGCACGAGCCGTTCGTCATTGGGCGCGTTGGGCGCTTCCAAGAGCAGGATGCGCTCGCCTTCGCGCTGGATCGCCACGCGCTGGACCTGGGCATTCTCGAGCAGGTCATATTCGAGCGTGTCGGTAATGTTGAGGTCCGGCGAAACTTCGAGTGCGATTGCGGCGATCTGGGCGAGGTTGATGCGCTCGCGCAGCCAACCTTCGTGGAAACCGGCCAGCGCCGGGGCGAAGACGAAAATCTCGCCGGCGATCACCGCCAGCGCCGTCAGGCCCAGCAACCGGCCGGCCAAACTGTCGACGAACTCCCGCGCGCGCCGCCAGGGGCCGCTCCTGCGGCGCACGGGATCGTCAGTGGCGCTCATTCGCCGCCAGCCCTAGCCCAGACTGGCGGTTTTTGTCAGGCGCGGAGGGTCCCGCGACGGAAGCCGCGGCTGATTGCTTGACGCTTCGCGGGCGCTGGGGTAAGCCGCGCGCCTTCATTTTCCGGCCCTTGAGGGGGCATTTGCGCATCGAGGCCACGTCGTGAGCACCAAGCGGACCTACCAGCCGAGCCGGCTCGTCCGGAAGCGCCGCCATGGCTTCCGCGCCCGTATGGCCACCAAGGGCGGCCAGAAAGTGCTGTCGCGCCGCCGCGCCAAGGGCCGCAAGAAGCTCTCGGCCTGAGAGCCGGCGCCGGGCTAGAAGTCCGGCCCAATGGCATCCGGTCTGCCCCTGCAACGTCTGACCAAGCGTGCGCAATTCCTGTTCGCACGTGCGGGCGCTCGCGCGTCGCGGCCGACTGTTCTGGTTGAGGCGCGCCGGCGCGAGGCCGCGGGCGCGATCGGGATAGGGCTGACAGCGTCAAAGAAAGTTGGCGGCGCGGTGGAGCGCAACCGGGCCCGCCGGCGGCTTCGCGAAGCGGCCCGGAAACTGCTGCCTGAACTGGGCCTGGCGGGTGTGGACTACGTCTTGGTGGCGCGGCAACAAACCCCATCTGCGTCGTGGCCTGCCTTGCTTGACGATGTTCGAAGCGCACTGTTAAGGCTCCGCGCCGATCTGGAAGCCCCTCGCGGGCGGGCGAAGCGCCCCAAACCTCCCGCAAAATCAACCGAAAGCGACTGAACTCAGATGCAGAACCGCGGTGGCATGGGCCCAGGCGAAACGCGCAACGTGATTATCGCCATCGCGCTTTCGCTCGCGATTATGCTGGGGTTCGAGTTCTTCTATAACGGCCCGCAGCGCGAGCGCCTCGCCGAGCAGCAACGAGCGCAAGCGGAAGAACAGTTGCGTCAGCAGCAAATGTCGCAGGCGACGCCGGAAGGTTCGGCGCCTGTCGCCGCGCCGTCGGGCCGCGCAACCCGCGCACAAGCGCTTGGCGCGGCCGACACACGGGTCGCCATCGATACGCGGGAAGTCGATGGCTCGATCTCGCTGCAGGGCGCTCGGATCGACGATCTGAATTTGCGCCAGTACCGCGAGACGGTCGATCCTGAGAGCCCCGAAGTCACGCTGCTGTCGCCGATCAACACCGAGTTCGGCCATGACGCTTTCTTCGGCTGGGAAGTGCAGTCCGGTGAGACGACTTCGACCTTGGCGGACTCACGCAGCCAGTGGACCGCCAGTGAAGGCGCGCGGCTGACGACAGAGACGCCGGTCACGCTCACGTTTGACGCCGGCAATGGGCAGACCATTGAGCGCACGATTTCGGTCGACGACCATTTCATGTTCACCATCACCGATCGGGTGCGCAATACGAGCGGCGCGGCGGTGCAGGTGCGCCCGTTCGGCACGGTGCGCCGCCAGGGCCCGCCGGAGCACTACCGCAACCTCCCGATCGTGCACCAAGGACTCATCGGCGCGTTCGGGCCGAACAACAGCCTGCACCAGACGCGGTTCAAGGACGCCGACAACCATGCGCGCGACCGCGTGCGCGGCCGTGTCGGCGAGGACGAGCGCATCGAGGACAGGCAAGGACAAGGCGGCTGGTTTGGCATCACCGAGCACTATTGGCTGGCGGCGATCATTCCCGATCAGAACGAGCGTGTATCTGCTTATTTCGATAGCCGGCAAGAAGATGGCTCGAACGACTATCGCGCCGCCTATCGCGGCCAATGGCGTGAAGTGCCGGCGGGCGGCGAGGCAACGTACACGCAGCGCTTCTTTGCAGGCGCCAAGCGTTACGAGTTGCTGCGCAACTACGAGCGCGCACTCTCCATCCCGCGTTTCGACGACGCGATCGACTGGGGTAATTTCTGGTTCCTGACGCGACCGTTTTTCGCATTGCTGCACTGGTTCGGTCAGACCTTTGCCGGCTGGGGCATCGTCTTCAATTTCGGCTTGGCCATTCTCGCTTCGACCGTCGTCATCAAGGCGCTGATGTTCCCGCTGGTCTACCAATCGTTCAAGGCAATGGCGAAGATGCGCGGGTTGCAGCCGAAGATGAAGGAGATCCAGGAACGCTACGCGGCCGACAAGCAGCGCCAACAGCAGGAAATCCTCAAGCTCTATCAAACCGAGAAGGTCAACCCGGTCTCGGGCTGTCTGCCTATTCTGCTTCAGATCCCGGTTTTCTACGCTCTCTACAAAACGCTGACCGTCACCATCGAAATGCGCCATGAGCCGTTCACTGGCTGGATCCGCGATCTTTCGGCGCCAGACCCGACCTCGATCTTCAACCTGTTCGGTCTGCTGCCGTATGACGTGCCAACGTTCCTGATGATTGGGCTATGGCCGATTTTCTACGGCCTATCGATGTGGGCGCTGCAAGCGCTGTCGCCGCCGCCCGCGGACCCGGTGCAGGCGCAAATCTTCCGCTTCCTGCCAATCCTGTTCACGGTGATGTTCGCGGCGTTCCCGGCGGGGCTGGTGATCTACTGGACCTGGTCGAACACGCTCTCGATCCTGCAGCAATACGTGATCATGCGCAGGCAGGGCGTCGAAACGCAGCTGGATAAGTTCATCGCCAAGCGATTGAGACGAGAGCCGACAGCAGCGGAATAGTGGAATCCGGCAGTCGGCAATCGGCAGTCGCGAAGGGAGGCACGAATGAGTGACGCTCCGATCCAATCTTATCGCGACCTAAGGGTTTGGCGGGAAGCGATGTTGCTTGCCGAGGAGGCGTATCGCTACACAAAGCCGTTTCCGAGAGATGAGCTGTTCGGGCTGACGGCTCAGATCCGGCGGGCCGCAGCCTCCATCCCGGCGAACATCGCCGAAGGTTATGGTCGCGAAAGTACGGGCAACTATATCCAATTCCTTCGAATCGCTCAGGGCTCATGCAAGGAGGTCGAGACTTATGCTCTCTTGGCTCAGCGTGTGATCGACGATTCCGGCACGCCACGGGCTTTGCCCGACCAGTGTGATGTCGTGGGGAAGATGCTCCCTGGCCTCATCCGGTCTCTCCAATGACAGATCCGACTGCCGACTGCCGGTTGCCGACTGCCGAAGAAGCAGAACGGATCGAAGCTGGCCGCCTGCTGTTTGCGGGGCCGATCGCGTTCGAGCGCGGCGTCCCGAGCATGGATTACCTGCCCGAGGCGGATGTGCCGGAGGTGGCGTTCGCTGGCCGCTCCAACGTGGGCAAGTCGTCGCTCATCAACGCGTTGACTGGCCGTCTCAAACTTGCGCGCGCCTCAACGGAGCCTGGCCGCACGCGCGAGCTGAATTTCTTCCGCATGGGAGATCGGCTGCGGCTGGTGGACCTGCCGGGCTACGGCTACGCCAAGGCGCCGAAGAGCGAGATCGGCCGTTGGACGGCGCTCACACGCGATTATCTGCGCGGGCGCACCAGCTTGAAGCGCGTCATCCTGCTGATCGACGGGCGCCATGGTCTGAAGCCGGATGACAAGGATGTCATGGATGCGCTCGACAAGTCCGCCGTCATCTATCAGCTGGTGCTGACCAAAGCCGACAAAGTGAAGCCGACTGAAATCGCCGCCACCGCCGAGGCCACGCGCGCGGCCATTGCCAAGCGGCCAGCGGCGCATCCTGCGGTGATCGCAACGTCGAGTGAAACCGGCTTGGGGATTGAGCAGCTTCGCGCTGAAATCGCGGCCTTGGCCTGAAGCGCGTTACCGCTTAGGACCGCCATGTGAGCAAGCTTCCCCCAAAAGACCGCTTGGCGGCGCTGGAAGACGGTTTGGCCAAGGCGAAGACGCTCGCCGAAGCGCTGCCGTTCATCCAGATCTACGACCGCGAAACCGTGGTCGTGAAATATGGCGGCCACGCCATGGGCGACACAGAAACCGCCCGCAAATTCGCCGCAGACATCGTCCTTTTGAAGCTGGTGGGCTTGCATCCTGTCGTCGTGCACGGCGGCGGACCGCAGATCAGCCGCATGCTCGATCGGGCCGGCGTCAAATCGCAATTCGTGGATGGCTTACGCGTGACCGACGCCGAGACCATGGAAGTCGCGGAGATGGTGCTGTCAGGCAGCGTCAACAAAGAGCTCGCTCACTTGATCACGGCAGCGGGCCGTGAAGCGGATGTGCGCGGCGTTGGTTTGTCGGGGAAGGATGCGCGTTTGATCACGTGCGAGAAAGCGGTGCGCACGCGCAAAGACCCCGACAGCATGATCGAGCAGGTGGTCGATCTTGGCTATGTCGGCGAGCCGAGCGATGTCGATCCGACTTTGGTCCAGGCGCTCATCAACGCCCCCGAAGACTACATTCCGGTGATCGCGCCGATCGGCGTGGCCGGAGATGGCAGGACCTACAACATCAACGCCGACACGGCGGCAGGAGCAATCGCGAAGGCGCTATCAGCCAAGCGCTTTCTGCTGCTCTCCGACGTCCCGGGCGTCCTCGACAAAAAGGGCGAGCTCATCCGCGAAATGTCGGTGGCCGACGCGCGCAAGCTGATCGATAGCGGCGTCGCCACCGGCGGCATGATCCCGAAGCTCGAAACCTGCATCGCCGCGCTCGACGAAGGCGTCGAGGCTGCTGTCATTCTCGACGGGCGCACCCCGCACGTCCTGCTCATGGAACTCTTCACCGAACATGGCGCCGGCACGCTTATTCATTAGACGCGGCGCGCTCATTGCGCTGACTGCCGCCGCGTCTGTGGCGGCGCTCGCATTCGCGGGGAGCGCGGTCGCGCAGCAACAGCAGCGCGGCCCGAACGGCTGGCAGATCTGCAACGAAACCACGTTCGTGCTCGAAGCCGCGACAGGACGTCCGGACGGCCGCTCAATTCAGGTGCAAGGCTGGACGCGGCTGCGGCCCGGCGAATGCCGCGTCGCCGTCGGCGCCCCGCTCGCACGCGGCACGCATTACCTCTACGCGCGCACGTCGACCGCACATCGCGGGGGACGCCGGCAATGGGCAGGCGACGCGCGCCTTTGCGTCGATCCCACCCACCAGTTCCAGATCGTCAATCCGCCGCGCTGCACCGACACCTACGAAGGACGCCGCTTCCGCCGCGTACAGATCAACAAGCGCGACAGCTGGCGCACCTCGTTCTCGGAAGCAACGCAATACTCGCAGTCGCGCGCGCGCCAAATGGGGCTGCAGCGTCTGCTCGAAGATGCAGGCTATGACGTGCGCGAAGGCCGCCGGGGCGTTGATCCTCGCCGCATCGCTCAGGCCATCGCCCAATTCCGCGCCACCGCCAGGCTGTCGCCTACGGCGTCCGAGGACCAGCTGATCGACGCGCTGGAACAGGGCGCGCGCCGGCGGGCGGGCCAAGTCGGTCTCACTCTGTGCAATCGCACGCGAGGGCACGTGTGGACTGCTGTGGCGCGCCGGCGCGGCGAAGGCTGGGAAAGCCGCGGCTGGTGGGCGCTGGCGCCGAACGGCTGCGTGCGCACCATCGACGAAGTGCTGATCCAGGAAGTGTACTACGTGCACGCCTCGCTCGATACGCCGGACGGTCCGCGTTACCTCGCCGCCGGCGGCGAGCCCTTCTGCACCAGCCCCGCGCGTTTCGCCATCCTCGGGCGCGAGCGCTGCGAAACACGCTACTATCAGACGGCGCTATTCACGCGAATTGGCGCGCGAAATCGTGACGGGCTTGTCGTTGACTTCGAAGAGCGCGACTTCCTCGAGCCGGGCGTCATGCCACGGCAATTGACACCGGCGGCTGGCGATGAGTCCGGCCCGCGCGACCAGCGCCGCGGCCTCGATCCGCCGAGCGCGCCGACACAGAACCGCGAATGAGCTCCGCGAACATCCGCACCTGGGTGTTCGACCTCGATAACACGCTTTACCCAGCGTCCCACCTCTACGACGAAATCGGCGCGCGGATGACGAGCTACATCGCCCGCACGCTTGGCGTCGACGAAAGCGCGGCGCTCGAAGTGCGCGAGCGCTATTTCCACGAATACGGCGCGACCATCGTCGGCCTCGTTCGCCACGACGGTGTCGACGCTAAGGACTTCCTGCGCGACGTCCACGAAGCCGATCACTCGGTGCTCGTCATCGACGAAGAGCTTCGCGCGTTGATCGGAGCGCTGCCGGGACGGCGCATCATTTTCACGAATGGCGGCGGCGGCCACGCCGAGCGCGTGCTGGAGAGCCTGGGCCTGACCGGTTTGTTCGACACGGTGTTCGACATCGAAGCCGCGCATCTGGCCCCGAAACCGCAGCCGGAAAGCTACCGGCGGCTGATCGAAACCTGCGGCATCGATCCGCGCGAAGCCTTCTTCATCGAAGACACGCTGCGCAACCTGGAGCCCGCCCACGCCATGGGCTTCACCACGGCCCTAGTGGGACAGATTCATCCCGATCCCCGCCCAGCCTACGTCGATTATTATGCGCCTGAGCTGAAGACATTGCTGCGCGAATGGACTGGCGTTGCCAGCACGGCGCCGAGGACGTAACTGAGCCCATGAGCCACGACCAACTCGCCGCCCAGATCGAAGCCGCTTGGGAACAGCGCGATCAGCTTTCACCGCAAAGCAAAGGCGCGGATGTGGAGGCGATTGAAGCCGCGCTCGATCTGCTCGACAGCGGCCAAGCACGCGTCGCCACGCGCGGCGCCGATGGCCGGTGGGAGACATATCAATGGCTGAAGAAAGCCGTGCTGCTGTCCTTCCGCATCAGCGCCAACCACCTGATTGGCGCCACTGCCGGGAACGTCGATTCTTCACCCGGTCCGTACTGGGACAAAGTGCCGTCGAAGTTTCTCGGCTGGAGCGCCGCTTCGTTCGAAAAGGCAGGCTTTCGCGCCGTGCCCGGCGCGGTAGTGCGTCGCGGCAGCTTCATCGGCAAGAACGTCGTCTTGATGCCCTCGTTCGTAAATATCGGCGCTTACGTCGATGAGGGCGCGATGGTCGATACCTGGGCGACGGTCGGCTCCTGCGCGCAGATCGGCAAGAACGTGCACATCTCCGGCGGCGCGGGCATCGGCGGCGTGCTGGAGCCGCTGCAAGCCAGCCCGACAATCATCGAAGACGGCTGCTTTATCGGCGCGCGCTCGGAGGTCGCCGAAGGCGTAATCGTGCGCGAAGGGGCCGTGCTGGCGATGGGCACGTTCATCAGCCAGTCGACCAAGATCGTCGACCGCGAAACGGGCGAGACGTTCCGGGGCGACGTCCCGCCCTATTCGGTCGTCGTGCCAGGCGCGATCGCAGGCGCCAACCAAGGCGCGCCGTCGCTCGCGTGTGCGGTGATCGTCAAGCGCGTGGATGCGCAGACCCGCGCAAAGACCGGCGTGAACGACTTGCTGCGCGACTAGCGCCCCGCGCGCAGCTCGACATTGATCTCAGACCCGTCGGTGGCTTGCTGCGTCCACGTGTCGCCGACGTTCTTGTCCACAGCAACGGTAGTGCAGGCTTGCTGGCCGCTTGGCGGGATGAGGCAAAGCTGCTCGCCTTCGACTGTCCAACGGCCGGCCATTTGCGAGCCGCCGGGCGCAACGCCGGTGAAGGTGCCGTCTTCGTTGAAGAAGTAGAGCGCCTCGGCGCCGGTGGAATACGTTACGACGATGGTGTTTCCGTAGGTGTTCTGCATCGTGTCGGCGAATGCCGGCGCCGCTGCCAGCGTGAGGCCGATAGCCACGGCGACTGCAAACTTCTTCATACGGTTTTCCTCCACCACGTTGAATCGACTAGACCGGCGCGGGCTTCACCATCTGCACTGGCCTTGCGTAGCTCAGCCGCCGCCAGATCCATTCGAGAGGCCCCATCTGGAAGCGCGACAACCAGAGCGGCGACCATATCAGCTGCAGCGCCCACACGCCAACGACGATCAACATCAGAGTGTCACGGTTCACTTGTCCGTAGAGGCCAAGACCGCGCCCGCCATAGAAGATCGCCGTCATGATCACACTCTGCGCGACGTAGTTGGTGAAAGCCATCTGCCCAACAGGCGCGAGCGCGTCCGTCAGAAACCTCAACTCGCCGGTCTTCACACACATGATCAGCAAACTTGCGTAGGGCAAGGTGATCAAAATTGAGAGCGCCGGATTTACCAGCGAGCCGCGCGACCGCATATGGAAGAACTCGAACGCGGCCTGCTGGTTGAGGTGCGCCTGATAGGCAACTAAAGCCAGTGCTGCCGCGCCGATCGCGGCCACGACCCCGTAAATCCAGATCGGAACGTTGCCGCTCAGGAAACCCCACTTGAAGAGCGCCATGCCAATCATCATCACCGCAATCGTGCGCGGCACGGCGCTAAACAATTCGTACGGCACGAATTGGGCCCACGTGGCGAAGTTCGCTGTAAGCGAGTCCATGAAAGAGCCGCCAAAGGCGCCAATCGTCGCCTCTATGCTTTGCGCCTCGGGCGACCATATCTCTGCGCGCATCTCCTCGAAGGACTCGGCCGGCATGAGGCCGATCGCTGAGCCGCTGAGGAACGCCACCGCGTTCAACAAGACATAGAGTATGGCGCCCACGATCATCAGCGTGCGCGGCCGCCATGACCGGGCCAACATGACGACGAACCCGCTAATCGCGTAAACGAGCAGAATATCGCCGTACCAGATCGCCACGCCATGGATGACGCCGAAAAGCAGCATCCAGCTGAGGCGGCGGCGCAGCACTTTGCCACGCTCCTTATCGCTGCGCTCGCCACCGACCAGGAATAGGCTCGCGCCGAACAGGAGCGAGAACAAGGTGATGAACTTCGCCTCGAAGAAAACGTGCGGAACGAACCAGGCCCACGTCGTCCCGTCATCGACCGCCAGAGGCTCGAGCGTAGGATTAAGCGCGGTCTGCCAAGGCGCGGCGAAGAATGGAGCGTTGACGGCGAGGATGCCGAGAATTGCCAGCCCGCGCAGGACGTCCAGCGTTTTGATCCGGCGCGATGGTTCGATTGGCCCGACCTCGCTCATGACCCCCCTCTTTTGCCGGGCCGCGCGGGAGGCTAGACCCGTGGCCGATGGACGCCCGCACTCTTACCGATCCGCTCCCCCTCGCCCAAGCGCTATTGCGATGTCCGTCGGTGACGCCAACGGAAGCCGGGGTGATGGACTTGGCGCAGGATGGGCTGGAGGCGCTTGGATTCCGCGTCAAGCGCTACAAGTTCGGCCTGGTCGACAATCTCTACGCGCGCCTCGGCGACACGCGACCAAATTTCTGTTTCGCTGGACACTTGGACGTGGTCCCGCCGGGCGAGGGCTGGGTGAGCAATCCGTTCGCGGCGGAGATCCGCGACGGCGCGCTCTATGGCCGCGGCGCAGCAGACATGAAAACTTCGATCGCGGCCATGATCGCGGCGACGAGAGATTTTCTTCGCAACGGCGCGCCCATGGGCTCGATCTCGTTTCTGCTAACCTGCGATGAAGAAGGCCCGGCCGTCGATGGAACGAAACGCGTGCTGGAAACGCTCGCGGCCGAAGGCGAAGTGTTCGATCACTGCCTCGTCGGCGAGCCGACCAGCGAAGCCCGCGTCGGCGACGTGATCAAAAACGGACGGCGCGGCAGCTTGAACGTCGTACTCACGTTGGAGGGCAAGCAAGGCCACGTCGCCTATCCGCGACGCGCGCGCAATCCGGTCACGCCGTTAATCGAAACGTTGGCCGCGCTGAAGGCGCGGCGGCTGGATGACGGCGCCCCCGGTTTCGATCCATCGAACCTCGAAGTGACAAGCGTGGATGTCGGCAATCCCGCGCACAACGTGATCCCGCAGCGCGCGAGCGCCCGGCTCAACATCCGGTTCAACACCAATCACACCGCTGAAACGCTGCTGGCGTGGATCGACGAGACCACCAACGCTGCCGCGCAGCGGGCAGGTGTTCGCTATACGCGCAGCATCAGTTCGCAGAGCCTCGCGTTTTATACCGATCCGGGGCCATTCACCGACCTGCTGCGCGCGGCGGTACAAGACACATTCGGCATCGCAGCAGAGCTTGCCACGACGGGCGGCACCTCGGATGCACGCTTCTTCCGCCTCTACTGCCCAGTGGCCGAATTGGGCTTGCGCAATGAAACAGCGCACATGGTGGACGAGAACTGCGCCGTTGAAGACATACGCACGTTGGCGCGCTGCTACGAAGCTGTGCTGCGACGCTATTTCGCGTAATCGACGCGTACGAGATAGAGCCCGTCAGGCGGCGCCACGGGGCCGCAACGGGCGCGATCCCTCGCGGCAAGCGCACTGGCGACATCGTCTGCACTCATCTTGCCAAGCCCGACTTCGACAAGGGTGCCGACCATCGAGCGCACCTGCCTGTGTAAGAAGCTCTGCGCTTCGAAGCCGAATGTCACCCAGCTTTCGCCGCCGCTGACGGTCGCCACGTCCAAGGTTTTCACCGGCGACTTGGCTTGGCATTGGCTGTCTCGGAAGGCCGTAAAGTCGTGCTTGCCGATCAGGCGCCGCGCCGCGCCCTGCATCGCAGCGATATCCAGCGCGCGCGGCACACGCCAGGCGTAGCCGCGCTGCACGGTGAGTGGCGCGCGCCGGCAGAGCACATTGTATGCATAGACACGCCTAGTTGCATCGAAGCGCGCGTGGAAGTCCGGCGCGACCTCTTCCGAACGCAGCACGGCGATGGGATGAGGGCGCAAGTGCGCATTCAGCGCGTCGCAGAGGCGCTGCGACGAAAACCTCTTGTCGATGTCGACGTGCGCGACCTGGCCGTAGGCATGCACGCCTGCGTCGGTCCGCCCCGCGCCGATCACCTCGCTGCGCACGCCAGTGAGCTTCTTGACGGCGTCTTCCAGCGCGTCCTGCACGCTCGGCCCTTCGGCCAGACGCTGCCAGCCCTGGAACGGGCCGCCGTCATATTCGATTGTAAGTTTATGACGCATTGCGCTCGCTTCAAGAGCGCCGATATTCCAGCATCTGGCAGGCGCGTGCGTCGCCGGCGCCGGGCGCGCCGCCGGTCACGCCGAGCAATTTCAGTGACGTCTCACCTGGCGTCGAGGGCTCCCACACGACGACGTGTGACGGCGCGCCGCCGCTGCACAGGCCCGGCGAACCGTTGGCCTCGGTAACGCGATAGACCAGCACTTGTGGCTCCTCAACCGGGATCGCGAGCAGCGCGCGCAAGGTCTGGCCCTGCACTTGCGTCGCCGGCGAAATCGCGCCGGTGACCTCGGCGCTGACGTTGAGACCATTGCCGCCGCGGAGAGCGAGAATTTCCTTGATGTCAGCGTCCGCAGCGTCCGGCAATTCCTGCGTCACCGAAACCGTGAGTTCGCCTGAGACCGCGCGCGCCGCCTCGTTGACGGCGGCGTACACGCGCGAGGGTTCGGTTTCAGGCGCCGGCGCCCCGAGCTGCGGGGCGTCGCCGGTGGCTTCTTGCGTGGAGGTTTGCTGATTGCAGCCGGCCGCAGCCAGCGCCAACGCAATCAGGGCAATGCATAATCTCATTTCTATCCCTCCGCGCCGTTCTTAGCGGTCCGCGCCTGACGGCTCAAGCAAGCCGCGCGCCTGGGGAAACGGGCTGGCCGCGTAAGAATGCTTCCGATGCAAGGGCGCCACGGCCTTCGCGCTGTACCGAGAGTAAACGCACCGCGCCTTCGCCGCATGCGATCAGGAGGTTGTCGTCCAAAATCTCGCCCGGCGCGCCACCGCCTTGGGCGAGTCGCGAATGGAGCGCTTTCATGCGCGCGCCGTCGAGTTCGAACCAGGCGCCGGGGGAAGGCGACAGGCCACGGATCATGAAGTCGACCTCGCGGGCAGTGCGCGTCCAATCGATGCGCGTTTCGGCAGGCGTGATTTTGTGAGCGTAGGTTATGCCTTCGCTCGATTGTGGCGTTTCTCGCGCTTCTCCACGCTCCAGCTTCTCCAGCGTGTCGCGGATAAGTCGAGCGCCCATCGCGGCCAGTCTGTCGTGCAAAGTCGACGAATTGTCGTCGACTTCTATCGGCGTTTCAGCGCTCGCCAGAATGGGCCCTGTGTCGAGCCCTTCGTCCATGCGCATCACTTGGACGCCCGTTACCCGGTCCCCAGCCATGATCGCGCGCTGGATGGGTGCGGCGCCGCGCCAGCGCGGCAGCAGCGAGGCGTGCAGGTTGAACGCACCGCGCTTCGGCGCATCGAGAACAGGTTTGGGCAGAATGAGCCCGTAAGCGACGACGAGCGCGATATCAAGATTGAGCGCTGCGAACGCCGCCTGCTCTTCCGCCTTCTTCAAACTCTTCGGCGTGCGGACATCGACGCCGTGCGCCGCGGCGAACGCATGCACAGGCGTCGGCCGCTCCTGCTTGCCTCGGCCTGCCGGCCGCGGCGGCTGCGAGTAGACGCACGCAACCTCGTGACCTGCACCAATCAGGGCCTCTAACGACAGTAGCGCAAAGGCGGGCGAACCCATGAAGGCGAGGCGAAATGGCATCGATGTCCGTATCGCACCAACAAGCATCTCCGTCATCCCGGCCGACCGAAGGGAGAGCCGGGACCAAGGGGCAACCGGCAATGCGTTGGCCCTGGGTCCTGGATCGCGCTGCGCGCGTCCGGGATGACGGAACTTGACGTTCCTGGCGTCCGTTTTTCTGTCATGACGGCGGACGTTCTACCAACACCCACCGCCTCCGGCCCGCTTTCGCTGACGCCGGCGCAATGGTGGTGCGTGCTGAAGGGTGTCGCGGCTACCGCCGAGCGCGCGAACCTTGCGCTCATCTCTGCTGGTGTCGCTTTCTTCGGCCTGATAGCGGTGATCCCGGGAATAGCCGCCGTCGTCGCGCTTGTCGGACTGTTCGGCGACCCTGCCTGGATCGGCCAGCAGATCGAGGCGCTGGGCGGTCTCGCACCGGATGCGGTTGTGACCATTATCCATGAGCAAGTCAGGCGACTGCTTGAGCAGCGCAGCGATACTTTGGCAGTCGGCGCGCTCTTCAACCTAGCGCTGGCGGTGTGGAGCGCCGTGCAAGGCACGCGCTGGGTGCTGATGGCGTTGACGGCCGTAAACCGCCGCGCCGAGAAGAGGCGCGCCTTGCGCCGCCACATCGCGGCGGGAATGTTCACGCTTTACGGGTTGGGTTTGAGCGTGCTCGCGGTGTTGCTGATGGGCGTTGCGCTGCTTGCGTTTGTGCACGTTGAGACCGGCGCCGAAGTGCTGTTGCTGGTGCTGCGCTGGCCGGTGCTTGGCGGCGCGGCAGTCGCGGTTGCACTCATCCTTTATCGTTGGGGACCGCGCAGACGTCCGCCGCCGTGGCGTTGGTTATGGCCGGGCGCCGTGATTGCACCGGTCATGTGGCTCGTCGCCTCGATCGCGCTTACGTTTGCGCTGAGGGAATTTCCGGGCTTCGGCGCCGCCTATGGCTCATTGGCGAGCGTCGTGGCGCTACTGCTTTGGCTTTACGTGACCGCGCTCGTGTTTCTGCTCTGCGGCGCGCTCAACGCCGAACTGGAGTTTTTCGCGTTGGGAAGGCCGGCGGCGCCGGTCTCCCCGGACGAAACCATCGAGCCCCGTATCGCGCCCGACGGCGGGCAAAAGCACGTCGAGGCGCGCTAGTTCAGCACGCCATGCCGGTTTCGCGCTGCACGCCCGTCAAGAACGTGCGCAGCGCTTCGGCTAGTTCGCATGCCGCCGCATGCGCCTCGGCGCGTTGGCTTTCCGGCAGCGCGTCGAGCAGCTCCCGGCAGACGTCTGAGTGCTCGAGGTCGGCCACTTCGTGCACCTCAAAGAATTTCAGCGAACGCGGCTCAGTGACGTCGTAACGCTCAACGAGACCCTCGATCTTCGTCTTGGCGATCGCTGGCAGTTGGCTTTCGTAGGCGTAGAGGGCGCCCAGGCCGGAAGCGTAGGACTGCCGCGACAGTCTGCGGAACGTGGAGATCAGATTCTGTGTCTCCGCGTTCAACTCGACCGCGCGCACTTCATCTTCATCCGCACCCATACCGGCGGCGAAGCCAAGCCACAGTTTGGCGTGATCGTCCTTGCCCTCGCCAATGCCTTCTTCTTCCGCAAGGTTTTCGGCCAGCAGACGCCGGCCCATCGCGCTCGGGCAGTTCGCGTGCACGGCGCTGACGGCGCGCGGGAAGGCCTCAACATGATGGAAGTACTGGCGCGCGTAGGCGCGCAGCGCGTCCTTGGTCAGCGCGCCTTCTTCCCAGGCTTGGTAGAATGGATGCGAAAGCATGGACCGTTCGGCAATCGCCGCGTCGATAGCCGCCGATGTGCAGACATAACCACCAAACGCTTCAGTCATTGAGACCCCCGGGCAAGAGGCGCGCCAACGCGCCGTCATATCAAGGCGGAGAATAGTGGCTTTGGCGCGTCGTGAAAGGCCCGGCGAGCGAAAATCTGCCTAGAGCCGGTGCTCTCGATTGTCCTCGGCCGCCTTGCGGGCCTTCTTGAGCTTCGACAGCGCCTTTTCCTTCTTCAGGCGCGACAGGTGGTCGATGAACAATACGCCTTCGAGATGATCCATCTCGTGCTGGATGCAGACGGCGTAGAGACCCTCGGCGTCCTCTTCGATCGTCTCGCTTTGATAGTTCAGGTAGCGGATCTTCACGCGGGCCGGACGCTCAACATCGTCGTAGACATCCGGCACCGAAAGGCAGCCTTCCTCATACGGTTGCGTCTCTTCCGAGGCCCACAGGATTTCCGGGTTCACGAAACAGCGCGGCTGTTTTTCCTCGCCGTCACGCGCGAGATCCATGACGATGATCCGCACCGGCTCGCCGACCTGGATCGCGGCTAGACCGATGCCTGGGGCCGCGTACATGGTCTCCAGCATGTCATCCATAAGCGAGCGATGCGCATCAGTTACCTGCCCTTGTACGGGCGCGGACTTCTGTTTCAGGCGCGGATCGGGCGCGATGAGAATGGGTCGGATGGCCATGGAACCCTGAGGTATGAAGCGCCGCGAGCGCCGTCAAGCAAACCGGCGTGCCAAGGGAACAGGAACACCAGCGTTACAGTTGGCTAACCGTGTTGCGGGCGCACAGGCCATTCGGCCTCCGCGCCCTTGCCTTGTTCATGCACCGGAGCCTCCTCATGAAACGTTTCCTCCTGGCGTCCGCCGCGGCGATCAGCCTGGCCGTCGCCGCGCCTGCCTTTGCGCAAATCACTGACCCCCTGCCGGCCACTCCGCCTATGGTGCAACCGCCGACTGATCCTGACGTCACGACCGAAGAAAGCGCAGAAGTGCAGGCTCAGGCGCCCGTGGTCGAAGGTTCGACCGAAACGCAGACCCAGGCCGAAGCTTCATCCACGGCGGAACCGCCAAGCGTGGCCGCGCAAGCGAGCGTAGCTGGCGAAGCGCAGTCGACGCCGCAGACCGAACCGGGCGCTCCACCGGCAACGCCGCCGGTTACGGCCGAAGCCCAAACCCCGGCGACGCCGGCGCCAACGCCAGCCACACCTCCAACCGCGACAGCGCAAGCCGCGCCGGCGCAAACGGCGACTGCAGACAGCACAGCTGCTGAAGGCGCTACGCCGACCTTTGCGAGCGCGGATGCGGTTTGCCAACCGCGCTCAACGTCGGTGCATTTTGGCCAGCGCGGCAGCGCGCTCAGCCAGCAGAACCGTAATGCGATCGAGTACGCGGTCGATGCGGCGTCAGTCTGCAACCTGCAGCAAGTGACCATTGCCGACAGCGCCGAAGGCTCGATCTCATCGCGCCGGGCCAACGCTGTGCGCGCCGCGCTGGTGCGCCAAGGTGTGCCGGAAGATCGCATCACTATCGCGCGGGAAGCGAACGCCGAAGGCGCGAGCACCGGCCAGCTCGATGTGCGCATGACCTTCGCCGGTGTCGAGACGGGCGGTGCGCAAATGGCGTCGAACCAGGCGGCAGCCCCGCCTCCTGCACCGCCGATGACGCCGGAAGCGCAGCCGCAAACCGCTCCGCAGGCCGCGCCGCCAGCAGAGCCGCAAGCCGAACAGGAACCGCAGTCAGGGCAGGAAGAGCAAGAAGCGCCCTCGAGCTAGACGCTTCGAGTATGATTGCTCGGGCCCGGCGCAATGCCGGGCCTTTTCTTGCGGCAGACGTCGGTGCGCGTATAGAGCGCCGATGAAATACGAAGCTCTGTATCGCCTGTCCGGTGTCGCCGCGCTGGCAGGGGGACTGCTGCGCGTGGTCTCCGCGTTTCCTTTCAACGACGACGCGGTCACAGTTGAATGGCTCTACACGTCCATCGACGTGCTGCTGTTGTTCGGTTTGATCGGCATCTATCTTTCGCGCGCCGAGAGGCTTGGCTTTCTCGGGCTCGCGAGTTTTGGCGTCGGTGTCGCCGCGCTTTCGTTCATTGGCGGTCCGGACGCTGATCCGTTCGGCTTCAGCACATATGAGCAAGGCGCCGCCGCGCTGGCGATCGCGATGGTGGGCTTAAGCCTCGCCTGGCTGCGCGCAGGAGAACGCCCGCTCGCGCCGCCGCTGTGCTGGTTCGGCAGCGTGATCGCCGTCGGCGTGCTGAACCTGATCCCGCCGCTGAGCCAATACGGCTTTATGCTCGCAGGCATACTGTTTGGACTTGCATTCGCTCTGGCTGGACTTCCGTTGCTGCGGTGGCGCGTTTAGCGCAGCACGCGGCGCCCGGCGCCGGCGGACAGTTCACGTGGCGCGTCTTCGCCATTCACGCGCACCATGAGCTCACGCCGCTCTTCCGCCGTCAGCTCGCCGGACGCGCGCGACGCGTCGCCGGGCTCAAGGCCGGGAATCTCCACAGCAACGATATCGCCCTCGGCACTGCGCTCCACCGACGAGACGCGGCCGATCACGCTGCCATCGTCGGCGCGCACCTCCACCTCTTGCGCCGATTGCGGGAATTGCTCCGCCGCGGCCAAGCCGGGCAAACCAATCGCCAGTATGAATGTCAGCGTGCGCAGCATTGCCATTCCCCGCCCGTCCGAGCGGCCTCTCATTTGGTTAGACAGAGAGCCAACGCCTTAGGGTCGCAGCCGTTCCGGGTTGCCTACCGCACGGCCAGAGGCGATATGGGGCGCGCAGGCAGGCGGCGGACGGCCGCCCCGCCAACCCGGTCAGGTCCGGAAGGAAGCAGCCGTAACGGGTTGCGTACGGGTCGCCGTCCTGTCTGCACTTTCCTTCAGATCAAGCCGCGCGTTGGCTGGCGCTCAGCTCGCGGGCTCGGGCGGCGAGACGCCCAGCCCAAAGACTCTGCGGCTTGTGCGCCAGCCGCTCTGCCGCAAACGCTTCGGCCGTCGCAGCGAAACCGCCCCGCAAGGCCGCATGCAACGCCGTGAGCGTGAGGATGTCGCGCTGCGCATGGCTACCGCCGAAGCGCTGAGCGATGCCACGCGTGGCGGCGATCTTCTCCACGCACTCGCCGTAGCGGCCAGCTTCGAACGCAACGAACGCCTCCGCCAGCGGCAAGCCGACCTTGCGCGTCATGTACGCATTGTCGCCGCTGTCAGCCGCCGCCGCGCGCATAGCTTTGAGCGTGCGCTCCGCATCGATGGCGCGGCCGGCGCCGAGGAAAGCCATGATCGCGTGCAGGTCGTTGAAGGCGTAGAACGCGTCCTCGCCCGCCCGGCGCCAGCACGCCGCCAGCCTCTCGAAGCGATCGCCGACGTCGACGCCTTCGAGATGCAGCCGCCATAGCAGGGCCGATGCGTCGATCCATTCGAGCACGACTTGAGCGTTCGGATCGGGCCGAACCTTTTCGTCGTAGAGCCTCAGCACTTGAGCGATGTCGCCGCGATCGAGATAGAGCAGCGCAAGGTGCCACCAATTGTGATAGGCAAACCCGCTCTCCGGCGCCCAGTTCTGGGCGTTCTCGGCGAGCCAGGGAATGCCGGTGTCGAGATCGCCGCGCATTTCGTTGACGTGCGCCACCGCGTGAACGGCCCACCCGTCGCGCGGATCAGTTTCCACTGCCTGTCGACCGTAGATGTCAGCGCGTGCATAGTCGCCGCATTCTTCGAGACCGAACGCCGCCATGCCGAGAATGTAGCTGTAACCGTCCTCGCCCTTTTTGAAGGCGCGTAGCGCCTGCAACGGCCAGTCACGCAACTCGGCCTGCATGCCGAGAAAGAAGCAGCCGACGTGCGCGTATTGCAGCGCCAGCAGGTCGCGCGGATTTTCCTGAGCGATGCGGGCAAGGCGGGCAGTGCCTTCGTTGTAGCGGCCTTCGGCCCAATCCTGCGCCGCCTGCAGATGCTTGGCTTCGCGGTCATTGAGGCTGGCGGCAGCGCCAGCGCGCAGGCTCTTCGCTGTTTCTTCGGCGTAAGCCTTGTCAGTTTGCTGCACCAGAAGACCCGCTCGCGCCGCCCAGGCGCCACCGAAATCGGGGTCTTCGGCCAGAGCTGCATCCAGCGCCGCAATCGGATCGCCGCGGTAAAGGCGGATCAGACCGAGCGCCTCGTTGTACTTGTCCATAGCAGCGCGTGAGTTGGTCGAGGCGGGATTGCCATAGCGGTCGTTCAACATGGGAGGTTCTCCGGGGAGGAAAAGCTGCGAAGAGCGTGGGTCGGTCAGATCGGCGGAATACGGGCGCCGGTGAGCGAAAGCGCAGCCGCCGAGGCGTGCCAAGACACGATGACTGACACCAAGAAAGCGAGGCCGCGAGACATGACGTTTTCTTCCACTCGTTGTGGCCGGACACCGCGTCCGGCGATGACTAAAGGACTATTCCTGAACGCCGCACAGCGATAGAAAACTCGTGGTGCAGCGCGCTGACTTTTTATTTTTACGCGTGATATAAGCCTGTTACGGACGTCACAGCGTTTAGATCAGCGCGCCTGCGAGATGGCGTTCGTGCGAGAACCGCACTCTGGGTACAGTACTTATGGTATGGTTTTGTCCATGAGCGTGAAGGTCCTGAGCAAAGGTGAACAGACGCGCGAGCGCATCCTCGACATCGCGCAGGACGCGGTGCTCCACAAAGGCCTCGCCGGCACGTCGATCGACGAAATCATCGCCGAAGCCAGCATCACCAAGAGCGGCTTTTTCTATCACTTCAAGGACAAGAACGATCTCGCCAAAGCGATGCTGCAGCGTTACCTCGACACCGAATGGATGGTGTTCGACCAGCTGTTCAAAGCAAGCCGACGAACTCAGCGAAGACCCGCTGCACGGCTTCCTCATCTTCCTCAAACTGTTCGCCGATATGATGGGCGATCTGCCCAACGGACATCCGGGCTGCCTGGCGGCGTCCTACGTCTACCAGGACTATCTGTTCAGCCGCGACGTGCGCGACATGACCACCGAAGGTCACCGCATCTGGCGCAAGCGCTTCCGCGAGCGGCTCGACCGCATCGCTGCACGCTACCCGGCGCGCATCGAGGTCAACCTGGACGACATGGCTGACATGCTCTCGGCTGTGGCCGATGGCGGCATCATTCTGTCGAAAAGCCTGGGCGATCCGAACGTGCTGCCGCGGCAGATCATGCAGTACCGCGCCTACGTGAAACTGGTTTTCCTCGGAAATTGAGCCGCTTACCAGGGTAGCGCCGTTCCCACCATGTACTACATTGTGGGACGTGAGCGAATCCCCATCCCTCTTCGGTGAAGACACGACCGGCCCGGGCTATGTCGTGCTGGCCCGGAAATACCGGCCGCGCACGTTCGAGGATCTGATCGGCCAGGAAGCGATGGTCCGGACCATCGCTAATTCGTTCGCGCTCGGGCGCATCCCGCACGCCACTATGCTCACCGGCGTCCGCGGCGTCGGCAAGACCACGACGGCGCGGCTGCTTGCGCGAGCGCTTAATTACAAGTGCGGCGACATCAACGCCCCTCAGGTCGAACTCGATCCGATGGGCGAGCACTGCCAAGCGATCATGGAGAGCCGCCATCCGGACGTGTTCGAGATGGACGCTGCCTCCCGCACCGGCATCAACGATATCCGCGAGATATTGGACAGCGTCCGCTACGCGCCGGTGATGGCGCGCTACAAAGTCTACATCATCGACGAAGTGCACATGCTGTCGACGCAGGCCTTCAATGGCCTGCTCAAGACGCTGGAGGAGCCCCCGCCGCACGTGAAGTTCATTTTCGCGACGACGGAAATCCGCAAAGTGCCGGTGACCGTGCTGTCGCGCTGCCAGCGCTTCGACCTGAAGCGCATCGATAGTGAGCGTCTGGCCGAGCACTTGGGCGCCATCTGCGCCAACGAAGCCGTGAAGGTTGACCCGGACGGCCTGGCGCTGATCGCGCGTGCGGCCGAAGGCTCGGCGCGTGATGGCTTGTCGCTCCTGGATCAGGCCCTGGTGCAGAAGCCCGGCTCGACGGTCACAGCCGCTGATGTGCGCGACATGCTCGGCCTCGCCGATCGCGGCCGCGTGCTCGACCTGTTCGAAGCGATCGCGCGCGGCGATGCGAAGACGGCGATCAACGAAGCGCGCAGCCAATACGATAGCGGCGCCGATCCGACGCTCATTCTGCGCGACCTGCTCGACATCGGCCACGAAGCGGCCCGCGCGCAAGCGCTGGGCGCCGAAGCTCGGTTGATCGGCGGGGCCGACTGGGTTGCCCGCGCGCGTGGACTGGCAGAGAAGCTCTCGCCTGCGCAGCTCTCGCGCCTCTGGCAGATGTTGCTCAAGGCGTTCGAGGAAGCCGGCAAGGCGCCCGATCCGATCGCAGCAGTGGAAATGGCGATTGTGCGGCTCTGCGCGGCGCAATCGCTGCCGCCGCCGGAAGAAGCCGCGCGGATGCTGCGGGACGGGGCGTCCTCTTGGACCGCCGGCGTCTCGCCGGCCGGCGTTCCCAGCGCAAGCAAGAGCGCCGCCACCGTGAACACCGGATCGCCGCGGCCCCAACCGCACGACGCCGGCGAGACGCCGGCGGCCCAAGACGCGCGGTTCAAATCGTTTGAGGATGTAACCAAAGCCATCGCCGAGGAACGCGACGTCGAACTCGAAGTGGCGCTCGATCGCCTCAAAGTCGTGCGCTTCGCGCCGCAGGGCGAACTGGTATTCGTGGCGAGCCCCGATCATCCGCGCGATCTGGTCCGGCGGCTGAAGTCATTCCTCGAAGAGCACACGCCGTTCGAGTGGACCATTCGCTCGACCGCGGAAGCGGCAGCCCCCGTCGAAAGCCTTGCAGACAAGCGCAAGCGCGAAGCGGAGCGGCAGGTCGAAGAGCTGAAGCAGCACCCGTTCGTTGCCGAAGCGCTGAAGCAGTTTCCCGGCGCCGAGATCGCCAAGGTGACGAACCTTGTGGATGAAAGCGCCGCAAGCGGCGATGTTGTGCCGATGCCCGCGCCGGCGTCGTCCGCCTCCCCGGCGCGCAAGAAGGAAGCCGACCGATGAAGGACATCTCGCAGATCATGCGCCAAGCGCAGCAGATGCAGGCCAAGATCAACGAGGCGCAGAAGAAGCTCGAAGCGATGGAAGTTGAAGGCTCGGCCGGCGGCGGCATGGTGAAACTGCGCATCTCCGGCAAGAACGCGCTCCTCAGCATCGCCATCGACCCCTCGCTCATGGTCGCCGACGAGCGCGAAATTCTCGAAGATCTGATCAAGGCCGCCCATGACGACGCCCGCCGCAAACTCGAAGATGCGCAGAACGAAGAGATGAAGGGCCTGAGTGGGGGACTGGGCATTCTGCCCGGTTTCAAGATGCCGTTTTGACGAAATGAGCGCAGACGCGGACCTACTTGGCCTTTTGAGGCGCGTACGCGAACTTCTCCGCGCACCGCGCGAGAGCTTCGACGCCGACGTGCCGCAGGCGGCTTCGGCAGAGATCGATCGTCATTTGTCTCGCGTTGAGGACAGTGGGCGCCCCAACTGGAATGAATTGCATCTGCTGTTCGCGCCTATCCCGACTCTCCAAGAGATCAGCATGAGCAATGGTTGTGCGGAAGAATTCCGGCAGCTCGCTGAGAAGTTTGATCTCCTCAAATCATCAACCCTAGATTAATGCGCTCCAAGTCCATCACCGCCGCGCCTGAGATCGAGGCGCTGATTGCGCTCCTCGCAAAGGTGCCGGGCCTGGGCCCGCGCTCGGCGCGGCGCGCAGCGTTGCAGCTGTTGAAGCGCAAGAATCAGCTGATGCTGCCGCTTGCCGCCGCGCTAAGTGACGCGGCGGCGAAGGTGCGTGCGTGTTCGAATTGCGGGGCGCTCGACACGCAGGATCCGTGCGCGCTGTGCTCGGCGCCGGACCGTGATGACGGCCTGATCTGCGTCGTCGCCGAAGTGGGCGATGTGTGGGCGCTCGAACGCGCAGGCGCGTTCAAGGGGCGCTACCATGTGCTCGGTGGCGTGCTTTCCGCGCTCGACGGCGTCAGGCCCGAGGATCTGCGCATCCCCAAGCTGATTGAGCGCGCCGGCACACCCGGCGTGCGCGAAGTGATCCTGGCGCTCTCCGCGACCGTCGATGGCCAAACGACGGCGCATTATCTGGCCGAACGCCTACACCCGCTGGGCCTCACCGTCAGCCGCCTCTCACACGGCGTGCCGGTTGGCGGCGAGCTGGACCTGCTCGACGACGGCACCTTGTTCGCCGCACTGCAGAGCCGGCGTCCGTCGTAGGAATCCGCTGGCCAGCCTGTGCGACGCGCGCTTAGTTCGCCGCCGGAGGATTGGGCATGCGCTTTCTCGATCGTTTCTCGCCGCGGCTCCTGAGCGTGCTCCGCATCATCAGCGCTCTGCTGTTCATGGCGCACGGCACCGGCAAGCTGTTTCAGTTTCCGCCGGTCGAGCAATTCCCGACCGGCCCCGAGCCGATGACACTGCCTTGGTTCGCTGGCGTGCTCGAACTGGTCGGCGGCGCTCTGCTGTCGGCGGGCCTCTTCACCCGCATCGTCGCGTTCGTGCTCTCGGGTGAGATGGCGTTTGCGTATTGGATGGCGCACGCGCCGCGCGCGTTCTACCCGATCCAGAACGGCGGCGAACTCGCGATCATGTTCTGCTTTGCCTTCCTCTACATCGCCGCCGCCGGCGGGGGCCCATGGAGCCTCGACCGCGTCGTGTTCAAGCCGAAGGCGTGAGCCGCTATTCGCGATGGCGCTCCAAGCATTGCGTGCGCGCGCGTGTGACGCGCGGCTCCATTAAGCCTGTCTCACGGAAGCGCGCCAGCGCCTCTTGGTATTCCTCGTATGTCATCGTGCGCGTGATCTTGTCCCAGGTGCAGGTGCACACCGCGCTCTCGGGTGGGCATGACATCGCAAAGCGCTCTTGCGCGCTCTGCGGATAGGGATTGGGCGCGCTTTCACCGCACGCCGCCAACATGCTCATGCCCACAAGGGCTGCCCAAGCCCAACGCATTGCCAGCTCCCGCACCCGGCAAAGTTTGCCGCGAGTCAGCCCATTATGCGCCAACAGCGTTAAAAGAGACCAGCGCGAACGTCGTTAAGGACGGCGCTGCAGAACGATGGTCGGCCCAGCCACTGCGGACAAAGTGAGTTGATCGCCGTCGCGGCGGTAGGAGCGAACGGCATTGAGCGCGGTGAAGTACCCCTGCTCCCGCGTCATGATCTCCGCGGGTTCGCACGCCATTTCCGTACTGCCGATACCGCGAATGACGAGCGTCTCCGCCCCAGTCACTTCATAACCGCCAAAATAACGGTTGCAGCCGCCCGAGCCGCTGATGCGGTCGCCGCTGAATTCGATGGTCGACACCGCCTCGGCGACGGGCTCGCCATTGAGCGACGCGACCGTCCAGCGTGTGTCGGCCAGGATCGCCGTTGGTGCGTTCGAAGCGCAGGCGGCGGCCACCAATCCGCTGACGCAGGCAACAATCGCCATGGCGGCGCGCGCGGACAGCACCCTCTTCACGATTACCACAACGTCAGGGCGCGGGAACCGGTTCCTCCGCGGCCGGCGGCGGCGCGGTCAGCGTCACGTTGCACGCCTCCACGTAGCCATTGATCTGCGCCGTCAACGGATGCGCCTCGCGCTCGGGCCCCGGCAGGCGCTCAAGCGCCGCGAAGTCGCCTGGCGAGATGTCCGCCTCGATGCGATCCCAGACGCAGGAGCAAAGTGCGTTCGAGGAGCCTTGCGCTTCGCACGCCATGGTAAAATTGCGCTCGTAATCCAGGGGATAACTTGCCGGCTGTGGATTACAGGCGGCAAGCGCCAGGAGACCGAGAATTGCAAAGGACCGCATCGAACCTCACATCGTCGCGTTAGGGTCGGCTTGATGGATGCCGAATATGTTGCCTTCGGTATCGACCAGGTATGCGACGTAACCGACGTTGGGAATGGTCATCTTGGGCAGCGCAAGCGTCGCGCCCGCTTTCATCGCCGCGTCCATCGATGCATCGATGTCGTCCACACCGATCGCGCACATGTGCGCGTTGACCGCTTGGCCTTGGACCGGCGGATCGCCGCGGCGGCGCAACATGCCCCCGTTGATGCCCGGCCCCTCGCCAGTAGCGATTGTCCAGTAATCCATCGCCGGAATGGGCTGGATGCGCCAGCCGAACACGGTCTCGTAGAATCGCTTCGCGCGTTCGGGATCGGCGGCGTGAACTTCGAAGTGAACGACCCGGGCCATCGGTGCGCCTCCTTGGGTCCTGATAACCTCAGTTAACACCCTCTTCCAGCAATCTTCGTCCGATTACCATGGCCTGGATTTCGCCTGCGCCTTCGAAAATGTTGAGGATGCGCGCATCCGCCAGCACGCGGCTGATCGGATATTCCACAGCGAAGCCGTTGCCGCCGTGGATTTGCAGCGCGTTGTCCGCCGCGGCCCAAGCAACGCGCGCGGCCAACAACTTCGCCATGCCGGCTTCCAAATCGCAGCGTTTGCCGCTGTCCTTGCGGCGCGCCGAGAAATAGGTGAGCTGGCGCGCGGCCATGAGTTCCGCGGCGATCATCACCAGCTTGTTCGACACACGCGGAAAGTGGAAGATTTCCTGTCCGAACTGCTTGCGCTCGATCGCGTACTTCAATCCCAGCTCCAGTGCGCTCTGGGCGACGCCGACAGCGCGCGCGGCGGTCTGGATGCGCGCGCTTTCGAATGTGGCCATTAATTGCTTGAAGCCCTGGCCCTCGACGCCGCCGAGCAGGTTGCCCACCGGTACTTTGAAGCCGTCGAAGCCGATCTCGTATTCCTTCATGCCGCGATAGCCGATCACTTCGATCTCGCCGCCGCTCATGCCCGGCGCCGGAAATGGATTGGCGACGTCGCCGCGCTGTTTCGGCGCGAGCAGCATGGAGAGGCCGTTGAAGCCGGTCGTGCTGGGATCGGTGCGGACGAGCAGCGTCATCACATCGGCGCGCGCCGCGTGGGTGATCCATGTCTTGGCGCCAGTGACGAGGTAATTGTCGCCTTCCCTCACGGCACGCGTGCGCAACGAGCCGAGATCGCTGCCCGTATTGGGTTCGGTGAACACCGCTGTCGGCAGGATTTCGGCGCTAGCTATTTTCGGCAGCCATTCGGTTTTCTGTGCATCGGTGCCGCCGATCAGGATTAGCTCCGCGGCGATTTCGCTGCGCGTGCCCAGCGAGCCTGTGCCGATCCAGGCGCGCGAGAGTTCCTCGGAAACCACGCACATCGCCGTTTTGCCGAGACCCGAGCCGCCGAACGCTTCCGGGACAGTCAGCCCAAACACGCCGAGCGCGCCCATCTCTTCGACGATCTCCAACGGGATCAGTTCGTCGCTGCGGTGCCACTCGTGCGCGTATGGCACGATCTTGTCGTCAGCGAACTGGCGGAACTGATCGCGGATCAGGTCGAGGTCGTGGTCGAGGCCGGTGTTCTCGAACGTCGCCCGACCTTGCGCATCGTGCAGCAGGGCCGCGAGCCGTGTCTTCTCTGCTTGCGTCAGGCGCAGTGTCACGGGCGGCGCATCGACGCCAAAGTCCGCCGGCCGGATGATTTCGACTTGCGTCATCGGCACGCCGCCGGCCAGTTGTGCAGAATATTCCGCGGCCAGCAGCTTCGCCAACAGCTGCTCCGTTTCACCGAACTTGCTCGCATCGCTGAGCGCGCGCGCCCAGTCGCGCACTTCACGCAATGTCTCCGCATAGGTCGCGACCCACGCCAAGCCATGCACCACGTGCTGTTCGCGATCGAGCGCGGCGCGGTCGAGCTTGCCGCCCGTGCTCACGAGCGGGCGTACGGCCGCCTTGGCGGCGTCCGCGTAAGCGCCCGCGGCCTCAGCCGCGGTTTCCAGTTGCGTAATCAGCTCCGCGCCCATGCATCCCCCGCGAGTCGGTCATTTAAACCAGCTTTTCGCACTTGCGAAAGGGGCGACGCGACGCGAACGGGCTTAGACCACCGCGCCGAACAGCGCGCCGGCGCCTGCCGTGATCGCCATCGCCACTGCGCCCCAGAACACAACGCGCGCCACGGGCCTCAGCGGTTTTGCACCCGCCATGCGCGCGCTCCACAGGCCCAGCACCGCAAGGAACATGAGAGAGGCGGCCGGCGCCGCCCAGGCGAGCGCGCTCAGCGGCGCGGACGCCGCCACGAGCAGTGGCAGCGCCGCGCCGGCGGCGAACGAGGCAGCCGACGCCATCGCCGCCTGCACGGGCCGTGCGCGCATCGATTGCACGATGCCGAGTTCGTCGCGCGCGTGCGCGGTGAGAGCGTCATTCGCTGTCATCTGCACCGCGACCTGCCGCGCAAGCGCAGGTTCTACACCGCGCCCAATGTAGATCTCGGTCAATTCGTTGAGTTCGTGTTCCGGATCCTCGGCCAGTTCGAGCCGCTCGCGTGCAAGATCTGCGCGTTCAGTGTCCGATTGAGAATTTACCGAGACATACTCCCCCGCCGCCATCGACATCGCGCCGGCGACTAAACCCGCCGTCCCCGCGAGCAGAATGGCGCTTCGGTCTGCCGATGCCGCAGCGACGCCGGCGATGAGGCTCGCCGTTGAGACGATCCCGTCATTGGCGCCGAGAACGGCGGCGCGGAGCCAGCCGATGCGGTCGGCCAAGTGATATTCGCGGTGAAGGCGCGCCATGGACGTATCCGTTGCTGGTGTGACGATGCGCTATACTCGCGCCTTCTTGCCGCCACCACCGCAACTGATAAGCAGCGGCTAGGAGAGAATGAGTATGCTTCGCACTACGCGCTTCATCGCCGCCGCTCTGGCTCTCGCGCTCACTGCATGCTCGCAGCCGCAAGAGGCGAAGGCGCCCGAACCGGCGGTCGCCGAAGCGCCAAGCGCCGTCATTACTTCACCTGCCGCGAACGCGCGCGTCACGAGCCCGCTCATTGTCGAAGGCACGGCGCCTGGAGACTGGTACTTCGAAGCGCAGTTTCCAACTGAGTTGCGCGGACCCGAGGGCGCCGTGATCGCCGAGGCGCCAGCACTCGCGCAGCGCGATTGGATGACCGAAGCGCCGGTCCCCTACCGAGCCGAACTCGCTTTCAGAGTCACGCAGGAAACGCCGGCCACGCTCGTGCTGCAAGAAGACATGCCTGCGGACAATGCGAGCCCGCGTGAAGTTATGATTCCCGTGGTCCTGGTTCCGGCAAACTAGCTCATCCACCTGAGCGTTACCGGCTCGATTGGATTGGCGAAATCGCGCCCCTCCTCGCGGTGCTTCACCCATTCGCGCTTGAGCTTCAGATACCATTTCGCCTGCACGTCGATATCATCGATCCAGAGCATCGACGGCTTGTAGCGAAGGCCTGAGTTCTGCAGGTCGACCATGTGGCCGTCCTG
Source organism: Caulobacteraceae bacterium (assembly GCA_052387215.1). Lineage (GTDB taxonomy): Bacteria > Pseudomonadota > Alphaproteobacteria > Caulobacterales > Aquidulcibacteraceae > Vitreimonas. The sequence continues at coordinate 7,321 of JBQTJK010000097.1, read as the reverse complement.
ATCGAGGAACTCGCGCGCCGCTGGAATGAGAATCGGCTTCGTCACGTCCAGAAGCGGCGCGTTCTTCCAATAGGTCACTTGGGTGATGCGGGTGGAGTTCTCGTTTTCCGGCGTGAGACAGGTGAGCGTGAACAGGCGCGAGCGATCGTTCTCCACCACTTCCCAACGGAAGCCCGGCAGCATGAACGAGATTTCCGTCGTCACCGCGCCGCCGAACAGTGCGCGATAGGCGAGCGAATTGCCGCTCGGCGCGTGGCGTTCGATCGCCCAGCCGCGTTCGCGCGGGACGAAGCGTTTTTCCTTCAGGCGACGCCCCGTGCTTGGCGGGCGCCACCACCATTGGTTATGCACATACGGCACATGCGCTGGGTCCATCAGACCTACAACGGCGTTGTCCATAGTCGCGGCGAAGATGCGGTGGATGACGAATTTCGGCTCGCTGAAGTCGCGGAGATCGAACTTCGGCGCGGGCGGCGGCTCGCCGGCGAAGCGAGGATCGGACGACACATAAACGAGGATGATCCCGTTGGCCTCGTGCGTCGGGAAGTGGCGGACGCGGATGCGGCTGGCGTCGTAAGGCTGACCTTCCACTAATGATGGGATAAGCTTGCACACGCCGTCCTGCGTGCCGTAGCGCCAGCCGTGATACGGACACTCAACCGTCTGCGCTCCATCCGTGACGACAACGCGGCCCGCCGACAGCGGCACGGCGCGGTGCGGACAGATGTCCCGGAGCCCGAATGCGCGGCCCTCTTCGTCGCGGCCGAGCACGACCGGTTCGCCCAGGATTTCGCGGCGAAACATGCGCCCGCGCTTCAGCTCGCGCGACGTCGCGGCGAAGTACCAGAGATCGCGAAGCAGCTCGCTCATTGCGAAGCGAGATACAGGATCGCGGGGATGCCGACAAAGCCCGCCGCCGCCGATGCGACGATGGCGCACACGCAGAGTGCCGCAAGCACCCAGCGGCGGCGGCGCATTTCGGGTGGCCGCGCCTTGTTCATCGCCCCGCCGGCGAAAAACAGGAAGCCGAGCGTCCCCGCCACGATGCCGGCGACCGCCAGCATGTAGAGCAAGGTCTGCGCGAGGACGGCCAAGCTATTGCGCGACGATGGTGACGCGGAAGGTGTCGGCGGGCGGCTCGTTGGTTTCCCACGGCCGTCGCTGCTCCATGACGATCTCGCCCGTGCCCGGTGCGGTTGCCGAAAACATCGTCACTTCCCAATGACTCCCGCCAGTGAAACCAGGCTGGCTTTGCGCCTCGCTAGTGTTGCCTGTTGCTTCGCCGGCGCGCGTGATGAAGGCCGGTACTTGCGTCGGCGTCCAGACATAACCCGCCGTCGGCACGCCGACGAGTTCGATGGCGAAGCGCTGGTTGACGCCGACGTTCACCGTCTGTCCGTTCTGCGCAGCGTCAATACGCACCGCGACGTCGCTCGGCGTCGGCGCGGGCACGGCGCCATCGTTGGCCACGGGCGTCTCCTGTTTTGAGTCTTGCGCAGGCGCGCAGGCGGCAAGCGCCAGCGCACAGGCGAGTAGTGCCGACCTGATCATTGCATCGCTCCTGCTTCCATCAATCCCATATAGAATCTGATCATGCGTTCGAAGTTTTCGATCGACAGCCGCTCATTGAGGCCATGCGGCCGTTCGAGATCCTCTGCGGTGAAGAGGATCGGCTGGAACCTATACACGTTCTCGGCGACGCCTTCGTAGTGGCGCGAATCCGTGCCTGCGAGCACCAGACCTGGGGCCACGGGCGCATCCTGCAGGATGTTGCGCGAAAGGCCCGCGATCAGCGCGTAGCTGGAGGACGTCGTGCTTGAAATCGCCGACGCCTCGTGTGGCTCTTCCGCCCAATCTACGGTGACGCCTTCCAGGTTAGCGACTTGCTGGCGGGCGCGGCGCAACAGATCGGCTGGGGTGTCGCGCGGGTGGATTCGGAAATTGATCATGGCGGTGGCTTCGCCGGGCAGCACATTCGGCCTCACGCCGCCTTCGATCATCGTTGGAGCGACCGTGGTGCCGAGCAGCGCTTGCGCGGCAGGATCGCCCTTCAAGCGCTGGCGCAGCAAGGGCGCGAACAGCCATTCGTTCGACACCGCCATGCGGTTGGTGAAACTCAGTTCCGGCGCCAGCGCGCGCATCATGCCGAGCGCCGGCCCGCCTTCAAGGCGCCGTTCGATGGGCATGGCGTGAATGCGGTCCACCGCCTCGGCGACAAGCGACACCGCAGTCTCCGCCGGGGGCATCGAGGAATGCCCCGGCTGGCCGACAGCGCGCACGCGCAATGTGCCCGAGCCGCGCTCGGAAATGCCGATCATGGATGCAGGCCCGCCCGTAAGCGGATGGCGGTCGAGCGCGGCCAAGCCTTCGTCGAGCACGAACCAAGCGTGCACGCCGCGCTTCGCCAGCTCCTGGGCGATCAGCAGGGCCCCGCCTTCGCCGCCTAATTCTTCGTCATGACCGAAGGCGAAGATAATGGTGCGCGCGGGGCGCCTACCTTGCGCCGCGAAGAACTCCGCCGCTTCCAGCATCGCGACGAGTGAGCCTTTGTCGTCGATCGAGCCACGGCCCCAGACGAAGCCGTCGCGGATGATTCCCGCGAACGGATCGACTTGCCAGTTTGCGCGTGTGTCGTCCGGGACCGGCACGACATCCTGGTGCGCAAGCAGGATGATCGGCGGCTGCCCGGCGTCACTGCCTTCCCAGGTGTAGAGCAGCGAAAGTTCGCCGATGAACTCGCGCTTCGCCGCGGCGTGGAAAGCGGGATAACGCTCCTGCAACCAGGCATGGAATTGCTCGAACTGGCGGCGGTCGTCGGTTTCCTGAACCATGGAGACGGTGCGGAAGCGTATCGTCTCCGCAAGCCGCATCGCAGCGGCGCTGGCATCGATGGCGTAGCCGGACGTGTCCGGCAGCTCGACGGCGGCCGGCGGCGGCGGCGCGGTGAACGACAAGGTGCGATAGCCGATGAACCCCGTCGCCGCGACAAGCAGCAGCGCTAGTCCCGCCAGGATCAGCCGCCCCATCCCTCTTCCCCGCTCGCCCGCGCTCGCCGCGCCGGACGTAGCCCAGGATTGGAGACCTCCTCGTCGCGGAGGTCAATTGCGCCCTACGGCGGATCAGGGCGGCGTGGCGACCAGCGGCGACCGGCGCCATCTCAAGGCACGGATCCGTCAATGGAAGCTGACTCAGTCGGCGGGTTGGAACGGACGTAAACTCCGGTGAGTTCTGGACCTTGGAGGCGAAACCCATGCCGCATGAACCTGAACTTGAAGAAATGCTGCACCAACCGCCGCCGGCAGACGATCTTGGCGTCCAGGATTTTCTCAACGGCTTCGCCAAAGCGCTGACGGCGGGCGACGGCGCCGCCATCGCTGAGATGTGGGAGACACCGGCGTTCGTCTTAGGCGAAGGCATGGCGCGCGCGGTGAACACGCGCGAAGAAGTCGCCGAGTTCTTCGGCGGGGCGCGGGCGCAATACAACGAGATCGGCATCACCGACACGCGGGCGCAGATCGTTCGGCTCGACGAAATCACGGATCATTTGGTGATGGTGCGCGTGCGCTGGCCGTATCTTGACGGACTGGGCCGCGAGATGGGGGCGGAGTGTTCGACCTACACTTTGACCCGCGAAGGAATGGGCGATTGGAAAATCCGCATCGCGGTGATGCACGGCCAAGAGGCGGTGAACTAAGTACTCCCCTGCTCGCCCTCGATGGGCGAGCTGTCAGCGCGCGAGGCGCGGTAACTGAGTGTGTGGAGCTTCTGGCATGGCGTCGCGAGGCAAATCTTCAAGGGCGACGTTTCCACCCACTCCGGCCGCTTCGCGGCCATCTCGCCCATCAAGGGCGAGGAGGGCGCGCCTAGAAAGCCCCGCCGCGCCACGTTGGCATTGGTGCTTTGGCGAGGGCGACTGCAACGGCTGCATGCGCGAGCAGACGCGTTGAATCCAACGTCGGCAGCGGCGAAATTTCGGGTGTGACGATCAGCGGAATCTCGGTGCAGCTTAGTGCGACCGCGTCGCAGCCCTCGCCCTTCAGCTGTTCGATGACTCGGACGAAAGCGGCCCGCGCTGTCTCGGTGATCTCGCCCTTGCAAAGCTCGTCGAAGATTAGCCGGTTCAACAGCGCCTGATCGTCCGAGCCCGGCGTGCACAGCTCCAGCCCATGCCGCTCGAACGCCGCTGGATAGGCCGGCCCTTGCATCGTGTAGCACGTGCCCAGCAGAGCAATGCGGCGATGGCCTTCGGTCTTGGCTCGGCGCGCGGCGATGTCGGCGATATGCAGACCCGGCAGCGGATGGGGCTCGGGCGCCGCGTCGAGCGCGCGGTGTTGTCGGGGCAGACGAAAAAGTCGCAACCGGCGTCAGCCAGGCGCTGCGCGGTGCGGCGAAGCTGCGCGTCGATCTTGGGCAGATCCATCGCGTCCCACCACGGCAACGTCGGCCCCATGGGCAGCAGCGACATGGTGATCTCCGGATGCTGGTGGTCGCCGAGCAGACGCGCGCTCTCGCGCACCATTTCCAGAAAGCAGAGCGCCGAGCCGTCAGCGGAATGGGCGAGAATGCCAATGTGAAGCATGGACCACTAGTTTTGTGAAGCTGGCTCTGCGCTACGCCACGCGGCGCCAGGGATATCGAAGCCGTAGATATAGAGGCCGTCGACCAAGTGAAAACCTTGTGGACAGCCCATCGGGAAACCATTCTGCCAGACGACTGGCTGCAGTCGCTCTGCGATGTCCGGTGCGTGGCTCAATCTTGCGCGAGCAACTTCTAGATCGCGTGGATCGACTCGCATCTGCACGAGCGTAGTGTAGTCCCGGCCCTCGCCTCCGGCACGCGGCTGCACCGTGAACTCTCCTAGATACACGGCCATGCCAGGTTCGACAGTGAATGACACCGTACCCATACAGAACCAAGCGCTCCTGTCGCCGACAAATGCAAACGCAAGCGCATAGGTGCCGGCGGGAACAACGAACGTTCGTTGAATAACGACGTCGCCACTTCCACTCCGAGATTGGCGATCTGGATCAAAGCCGAACGAAGGCCAAACGACTCGGCCGCGCCGCCCGTGAGGGACGCCGCTCGGGCTGCCTGTTACTGGATCATAGCGCTCGAACGAAAGACCGGATCTGCGCAGACCTGGTCCGACAACTCGCATCTCCCCCACTACAAGTGCATCGCCCGGACCAAGGTGGATCGGACCTTCGGGTTCGCGAGATTGCCAGATTCGAGGCGGCAGTCCCCATTGTCTCTCCGAGACCTCAAGGTAACGTCTGTGAGCCGGGGCAGGATCGCCGTCGCGGCTGAGCTAGTGTGTGTTCGCCCATGATCGCGCCAGAACGCCAATTGGCGGCGTCTCGCTACTCAGGATCGCAGCATGGTCTGAATTGCTCATCTGTCCGAGCCGAGCGTCTAATGCCTCCTGAGTTTCTCCCTGCACGTCAAAACGGCGATAACCTCGCGCGATCATGCAGTCATCGACGTGGCCGCGGGCCGCCAGCTCGCCCGCAGCACGATCCATCTCATCCGCGAGAAAGCCCCTACTGTTCTCGCGAGCCGTTAGGTCACGAGCGAAACCCTGACACTCCGAAAGATCTTCCGTTACCTGAGCTGGCGTCGACCCGGGAAGGTTATAAAACCAGGCAACATCTCGGTCGTATCGATGATAACGGGACAGGGCGCCATCAAGCACCGCTGCCTGGGCAAACAATGTCAATGCTATCAGTGTGTGCTGCATGCGCCCCTCGCTCCCTTTGCACAAGATAGTGGCGTCGGGCTGAACCAGTCCACCCCGATTGAAAGGCACCTCGGCCGGACTGGGCTATGAACTGAAGAGCCGTTGTGCGGCCGGATACTGTTCGCCTTCTGCACCTGGTACACGTGCCGCAATAAGTCGTCGGCCCCATGGGCAGCAGCGACATCGTGATCTCCGGATGCTGGTGGTCGCCGAGCAGACGCGCGCTCTCGCGCACCATTTCCAGAAAGCAGAGCGCCGAGCCGTCAGCGGAATGGGCGAGAATGCCAATGTGAAGCATGAGGGAACTTTCAGCCTCCCGCGCCGCCCGTCAACGCATTCGCGGAACACGGGCGAGCTTGGCGGGTTGACGGGCGTTCAGCCCAGGAGGGTCACATGCGTACCTTGCTCGCCGTCGCAGCCGTTGCGGCGCTCGCCGCTTGCGGCCAAACCGCAACCACTACGCCCGACACCACCGCCGAGGCCCCCGCGCCCGCGCCGACCGTGATCGTGCTGACCGAAAGCGACGCACGCATGCGCGCCGAAGGCGCCGGCTACACGAACATCACCGGCCTCACCCAAAACGCCGACGGCACCTGGACCGCCACCGGCACGCGTGAAGGCACGACGACGCAACTCTCGATCGGCGAAGGCGGCGTCACCGTGGTGACGACGACACCGTAATCAGCTTCGTGTTGCAGTTGAGCGGGGGGCGCCTCCATTCGCTCAACTAGCGCGCCTCGCTCGCCTCCAGCACGTCCTCGAACGTACGGAGCCCGCTGCGCTGCGCGTTCACGAGAACGGCCATGTTTCCGGGCGCGTGCTTGTTATCGAGCATCTTCTCGTGCGCGTCGGGGATCTTCTCCCACGGAAACACTTCCGACATGGCCGGATCGATGCGGCGGTCGATGACGAGCTGGTTGGCTTGGCTGGCGTGATAGAGGTGGGCAAAGTGCGAGCCCTGCACGCGCTTCTGGCGCATCCACAGAAAGCGCGCGTCCATGGTGAGATTGTAGCCAGTGGTGCCGGCGCAGATGACGACCATGCCGCCGCGTTTGCACACCAGCACCGAGACCGGGAACGTCGCTTCGCCCGGATGTTCGAAGACGATGTCGACGTCCTTGCCGCCGGTGATTTCCCAGATGGCTTTGCCGAACTTGCGGCTCTCTTTCATGTAGTCGCCGAATTCGGGGCCGTTCACTTTTGGCAGCTGGCCCCAGCAATTGAAGTCGTTGCGGTTGATCGCGGCCTTGGCGCCCATCGACAGCACGTAGTCCTTCTTGTCTTCTGACGAGACCACGCCGATCGCGTGCGCGCCGGAGACAGCGCAAAGCTGCACCGCGAACACGCCAAGCCCGCCGCTTGCGCCCCAAACCAGCACGTTCTGTCCGGGGCGCAGCACGTTCGGTCGCCAGCCGAACAGCATGCGATAGGCGGTCGCAAGCGTGAGCGTGTAGCAAGCGCTCTCTTCCCAGGTGAGGTGCTTGGGGCGCGGCATCAGCTGGCGGTCCTGCACGCGGCAGAACTGCGCGAACGATCCGTCCGGCGTCTCGTAGCCCCAGATGCGCTGGGAGGGCGAGAACATCG
>JBQTJK010000096.1:0-18735 GCA_052387215.1 Caulobacteraceae bacterium | reverse complement strand
GCCGATCCCGGCGGCGCGGCGCTCTATGAGTGGTACAAGAACGGCGAACTGAAAGCGGAAGGCACGTCGATCACCGAAGGGATCGGCCAGGGCCGCGTGACCGCGAACCTCGAAGGCGTCGTCGTCGACGAGGCCTTCCGTATCGAGGACAAGGACTGGCTGCCGGTGCTGTTCAACCTGGTGCAAGAAGAGGGTTTGTGCCTCGGCGGTTCGTCGGCGCTGAACGTGCTGGGCGCGATGCAGCTCGCGCGCAAGCTGGGGCCGGGCAAAACCATCGTCACCGTGCTCGCCGACTACGGCAATCGCTACATGGCCAGGCTGTTCAATCCGGATTTCCTGCGCGCCAATAATTTGCCGGCGCCGCCCTGGCTGGATCGCCCGCGCACGGTCGCGCCTGTATGAACTTTGATGTTGCCATTGTCGGCGGCGGCGTGGCCGGCTGCTATTGCGCCTATCGGCTGTCCGCCGCGCGGCCCAACGCGCGCATTGCGCTTATCGAAAGCACAGCGCGTCTAGGCGGGCGGCTTGAGTCGAAGTTCTTGCCTGGCGTTGACATCCCTGCCGAACTTGGCGGCGCCTTCGTCAGCGATTTCCATCGCAACACGTTCGGTCTCGTGCAGGCGCTCGGCCTCGCGCTGACGCCGGTCAGTTGGTCGCGGCGCTTCTCGTTCATCCGCGCACGGCGCCTCACCGATCGGAGCTACCGCAGCGAGCCCCACGCCGTCCCCTATGCATTTGCGGCGGAGGAACGCGGGCGCGCGCCATCGGATATCCTGCGTCGGGCGCTGCAAACCCTTGTCCCGCGGTTCGCATCGCTCTGGCCACTGGATCGCGCCTCCGGTTCTCGGGACGCGACCGCGCATTATCTCCAAGAGCTTCGCTTCGACGGACGGCGGCTCGACGATTGGGGCTTTGGCGCGCTGCTGCGCGAAGTGGTGAGCGGCGAGGCTTATCAGAGTTTCCTCGCCGCGTTCGGCTCAGCCGCGAATTTCGGCGAGGCCAGCGCCTATGACGCCATCCGCACGTTGATGTCGGAGATGGCGCCGCAGAAGCCCTACGTGCTGGGCGGCGGCTTTCAGCAATTGCCGATCGAATTGGCTCGCCGCAGCAAAGCTGAAGTCCGCACCTCCAAGCACGTGTCGAGGATCGGCGCGGCGGACGATGGTCACGTGCAGCTGGTCATGGGCTCCAAAAGTGACCAGGAGACCATCACCGCCAACCAGGCGATCCTCGCGCTCCCCGCGGACGCGCTGCAACGCATCGGCTTGGATCTGGCGCCTGCGGCGGCAAGCGCGTTCAGAGCGGAGCTTGCGAAAGTCACGCCCGTCAACGCATGCAAACTGTTTCTGGCCTTCGAGCGGCCGTGGTGGCCCGCCGCGCAATACGCGTCGCCCGGCATCGGCATCGCCGCGTCCTATACCGATCTGCCGATGCAGCAATGTTACTATCACTCGACGCAAGGCGAGGGCCGGGCCTTGCTGCTTGCCGTTTTCGCCGACGATGCCGCAGCCTCGTTCTGGGCGCCGCTCTCAACAAACGACGAGGATAGTGTTGCATCGAGCACGATGATCGAAGCGGTCCTGGGTCAGCTTCGCACGATGCATCCCGACGCCGACATTCCCGATCCTGTCGCCGCCGCCGCGCGGGCGTGGAGGGGCGCGTGGCATGCGTGGAGGCCTGGCGCGCAAAGCTGGCGAAGCGCTCCGAGCCTGCGCGACCCGCACTTCGGCATGCCGGTCTATGTCTGCGGCGAAGCCTATTCGGCCCAGCAAGGATGGGTGGAGGGGGCGCTCAATTCTGCAGAGAATTTGCTTCAGGAGCAGTTTGACCTTGACCCGCCACCTTGGGTTGAAGGAGACTACAACCTCCACTAGTAGGAGGCGCCAATGTCAGAACGGGTTGCGGATTTCCTCATTCAGCTCGCCGAGAACGACAACGCTCGCGCCGCCTTCGAGGCGGCGCCAGAAACGCAAATGGCGGCGCACGGCCTCACCGTGGAAGAGCAAGCCGCCATTCTCTCCGGCGACGCAAGCTGCGTCTTTGCGTTGTGCGCAGCGCCACACGCGACCCCCGTGGTGATCGCCAAAATCTGGACCGGCTTGGAAGACGAGCCCGGCGAAACCCCGGCGGTGGCGAAGATCTGGACCGGCTTGGAAGAAGAGGAGCCACAGCAGCTTCCAAAGTGCGCGTAGGCGCTGGCCTTGACGCAGGGGACGCTGATCGCCGTTGGCATCGGCATCAAGCTTGCTCAGCAATGCACGCCCGAGGCGCGCCAGGCGATTGAGACCGCGGACGTGGTCTATACCGCTGGCGGAGATCCGGTGACGCAGCGTTGGCTGAGCGGCTTGAACGCCAAGACGGTGTCGCTGCAGACGCACTATAGGTACGGAAAGTCGCGCCGCCGAGCTTACGAAGAGATGGTCGAGGCCATCCTTGTCGCGGTGCGCAAAGGAAAGCGAGTCTGCGCCGCCTTCTACGGCCATCCCGGTATCTTCGTTTACGCCTCGCACAGAGCGATCGAACGTGCGCGCGCCGAGGGTTTCGAGGCGCGCATGTTGCCCGGCGTGTCAGCGGAAGACTGCCTCTTCGCCGACCTTGGCGTCGATCCGGGGCGTGACGGCTGCCAGAGCTACGAAGCGTCGGACTGGCTCATCAATGCGCGCAGCTCCGACACCGCTTCTGCGCTGATCCTGTGGCAGATCGCGGTTGTCGCCGATCGGAGTCTGAAGCAGCTTTCCTCCGATCCGAAGCGCATCGCGATCCTGGGCGAAGTGCTGATGCGATATTATCCGCCCGACCACATCGTGACGGTCTACGAGGCGGCGATCTTCCCCACCGGCCGGCCCAAGATCGAACACATCCCCCTGCGCGATCTTCACCGCGCCGTCATCACCCAGCAATCGACGCTATACGTGCCGCGGCTCGCTCGGCCGCGCCCAAGCGCCGAGAGGCTCGCGCTCATCGCAGAGCGCCTTGAGCAGGGATAAGACAGCATCGGCAGCGCACCACAACGCTCTGGGCTCACAGCGTTTTCGAGGTCATCCTGCAGCCGGGACGAGCTTTGCCCACAATACGCCGCACGGGTCAGGAACCGTCGCGCGTCATTGCGCGTTCACGCAGAGCTGCAGATTCACCGCGAATGGAGGGCGCCATTCCAAACCTTACCGCCGAACATCTCGATTCCGAACTGAAACTGAGCGAGCGCGGCGCGGCCGACGGACGCAAGGATCTGCCCAGTTCGGACGAGACGCGCCTGTCCGCCGTCGAAGCCATGGTGGTCAGTCGGATCGAAGGAGCTATCTCACAGACCTCAAACCAGATCTTAGGGGTCGGCTCCGGCCAGGATTTCACGACGCTGCCGCAGGATCTCGAAGCGCTCGCGGGCGAGCCGCAGACCATCCTCACCAATTTCCGCGCCAAGAAAGCGCGCGCCCAAGCCGCGCTTGGCCTCGAACTCAACGCCGCGCAGACCGACTATGCGCGCGCCTATCGCGACTACCGCGCCTTCCGCATCCAGCATCAGCTTACCGAAACCGAGCCGGACTACGACAACGTGTTCTGGCGCAAGGTGTTCTGGCTGGCGCTTCTCTTCGTTGTCGAAGTGGCCGCGAACGGGTGGATGATCGGCCAGGCGGCGCCCGGCGGCCTGGTGCAGGGTTGGTCGACGGCGCTGATGATCTCCGTGCTGGTCGTGCTCACCGGTGCGCTGATCGGCGCGGGACCTTGGCGCTACCTCAATTATCGCGGCGCTGACGGCAAGGGGTCCAGGCATCGCCTCTGGGCCGTTCCCGCGTTCGCCATCGGCAGTGGCCTCCTGCTGCTGTTTGCGTTCTACATCGCCCACTATCGCTACGCGCTGTCGCAGACTGCACTCGATGCGCCCGTGCCCAACAACATACTCACCTCCGTTGCGACCCAGCCATTCCAGCCATTCCAGCAATTGGAGTCGCTGTTGCTCTTCGTCATCGCGCTTCTGATTGGCATCTTCTCGATCGCCCGCGGCGCGCGCTGGGACGATCCCTATCCCGGCTACGGCCCGCGTCACCGGCGCGTGGAGGAAGCGCGCGAACGCTCGCACGAGATCGCTCAGCGCCTCGCCGGCGATGTCGACGAAGCGAAAGCCGGCGCTGACCTTGCGCTCAATGAGGTCGCCTCCACGAGCACGAGCGCTGTCGGCGCATTGCGCCAGGCTATCGCCCGCACCCAGGACAATGCCGCGATCTGGGATTTCACCGCGGCAGAAATCCTCGCCGAAGGCCGCGACGCCATCGAAATCTATCGCGACGCCAATCGCGCGGCGCGCTCGAGCCGGCCCCCCGCGTACTTTGCGCGCGACGCCTTCGATGACGCCGAGCCGCCAGCGAGCGCCGAGATTCTGGAGCAGCTGACCACCGCTTTCAGTCGCGCCACTTCGAACATCACCGCGTGCAAGAGCCAGCTCGCCGGCGCGCGCGCGCAGCTCGAGGCGGAATATCACTCCTTCTACGACGACGAACTGACCCCGTTCCTGAAGGGCATCGAGAACACCGCCACCGTCGCGGTGCGCTCCGAATTCGGCGAGGTGAGAAAGCTCGAGCCGCTGCAGCTCGAAACCACGGAGGATGAGGACTCCGAGGAGGAGCAAGAACAGGCCGAAGCCGTATCCTTCCGGCATCGCAGAAGGGGGCGCTAGATGCGGGCCGAACGTGCGCGCGCCAATCGGCGCTATGCCGGCTTCACTGCCGGCGTGCTGTTCGCGGTCATGGCTGTTACTGTCACTGTGTGGCTGCTGCGCCCGGCCGACCTCGAAGCGGCAACGCTTTGTCCGACCAACCGCCCACTCGAAGGCCACACCGTCGTCATCGTCGACCGTACCGATCGCTGGACCCCGGCCATGGGTGCAGCGCTTACTCAGATCGTGGAGAACGCGCAGCGCGATACGCGCCGCTACGAGAAATTCTCGATCGTCTCGCTCGACGCGGTGCAATCGGTGCATCCGCTGTTTTCAGTGTGCAATCCGGGCGAGCCGACCTTATGGTCCGATCTCTATCGCGGCCGCCGCTACACCACGCGCGATTTCGAGCAACGCTTCGTCGGCGCCGCCGAGCGCATCGTCGCTGAGGTGCGCGAGCCCTCCGAAGCCCACACCAGCCCGATTGTCGAATACATCCATCGCTGGCTCGGCAGCGATGATTTCAACGCCCACGTGCGCGATCGCCGTTTGATTCTGGTGTCCGACATGCGCCAGAACTCGGCGCTCTACAGCATCTATGCCGCCCGCAATGGCGAGGGGCTCGGCGAGGTGGTGCAGCGCCAGTTCGGCCCGGCGGCAGAAGACGTCGCCTTCGACGTCTACTTCGTCGCTCACGGCCGCGACTACAACGTCAGCGAAGATGAGGTCCGCACCGCCTGGGACAACGCCTTCGACCGCATCGGCGCCGCCTATTCCTGGCGCCAGATCAGTTAAGCTCGCTGACAAATAGACTTGCGTGTCTATACAAGAAAGTGTATAAGCATCGCGCTTGGCTCGATCGCCGAAACCAGTTGTGTTCTGCGGCACGGCGCTCGATGACTTGCGCGCCTTTCCAGCGAGCGTCCGCCGCATGGCCGGATTCCAATTGGATCGGGTGCAACATGGCGAGGCGCCTGACGACTGGAAACCGATGACCACCGCAGGCGCCGGCGTTCGTGAGATACGTGTTCGCAGCGAAGCCGGCGCGTTCCGCGTGATTTTTGTGGCCAAGTTGGAGGACGCCGTCTACGTGCTGCATTGCTTCCAAAAGAAGACGCAACGCACGAGCAGGGCGGACATTGAATTGGCGATCCGTCGCTACAAGCAATTGGTTGGAAAATGAGATGAGCAAGAAGAAGTTCGCGAGCGTCTGGAATGCGATCGAGTCAGAAGATGAAGCGGAGAACATGAAGCTGCGAGCGAAGCTCATGCGCGCCATCATCAGTCACATCGAACGGCAAGGTCTGTGTCAGACCGCCGCCGCGAAGCTGATGGGGGTCACGCAACCGCGCGTCTCCGATCTGGTGCGCGGAAAGATCGACCTTTTCAGTATCGATACGTTGATCAGCATGGCGTCAGCAGCCGGTCTGCAAGTCGACCTCAAAATTGCTCGCGCGGCGTGAGCCGGCGACAGCTCAGTGTGAGTCAGACCGATGCCCCCGCCCGCAGCGCAATCTCCAAGTCATCCGTCTCGCCTGTCACTCTGGTGAGTCCCTCCGGTGTGTCACCCGAGCGGATCACAGCTTGACGGGCTTGTGCGGCGCGCGCCTGTCGAGAAAATCGGCGATGTCGTCCTCGCCAGGCTCGATCATCGCTAGGAACCAGTCGGGAAACTCTGATTGTTGGGCGGCTTGCTCGTCGTGGGTAGTTGTGGGTTCGGCGGGTGACACTCTTAGTTTTGTGGAGCGGGTGAGACTGGCAGCGCGCGGCCTCCGGCCGCGCATTTTCGAAACGTTTGAGTGCGCGGCCGGAGGCCGCGCGCTCCTGCTTTCATGCCGTGTCGCGGCGCCGGCAGCGATCCCGCGGACGGTTGCCCAGCGCGCAACGACAGTGGCGCAACCCCGATCGCTGTGAATGCTGCGCTGCGGCAGCAAGAGTTTGCTGCTCTGCGCGGCGATCGGGTAGGATCCACCCTGTTTGCCATCCTAACCGGCAATGAATTCCTCGCATTCCGGCCGTTGTTGCCAAAAATCCGCGCCCGAGTATTTTCCGCCGCAAAACAATGCGGGGCGCGCCCATAAGCGTCCCCACATCGCCTCTCAGGGAGCGAAGCGTCCATCATGAAAACATCGCGCCGCCGGGTCGTTCTCGCACTCGGGTCCACCATGCTCGTCCCGCTGATGGGCGATGCATTTGCGCAAACGCCGAGCCGCGCCGACCGCGCGTTCGAGGCCTTGGGCCGCCGCTGGCTCGACCGCTCGATGCGCTACTCGCCGATCTCGGCCACCACGATCGGTGATCACCGTTACGATCGCCGCATCGACGATGTCAGCGCCGCCGGGCGCAACGCCGCGCTCCGCTTCACGCTCAGCACGCTGCGCCAGCTTGAAGCCATCGATCCCACCCAGCTCTCGCGCGCCAACCAAGTCGACTACGCCATCCTTGCCAATTCTCTGCGCGCGCAGATCTGGCAAACCGAGACCTGGCAGACCTGGGCGTGGAACCCGCTCGGCTACCAGGCGCTTGCTGGCGGCGCGCTCTACGGTCTGATGGCGCGCGAATTCGCGCCGCTGCCGCAGCGCCTCGACGCTGCTATCGCGCGCATGGAGTTGTTGCCAGACTTGCTGCGCAAGACGCGCCAAGAACTCGTGCCGTCGCGCGTGCCGGCGCCGCACGCGGCGACCTATGCCACGCAGAACCCTGGCATAAAGTCGATCATCACCGGCATGATCGAGCCGCACAAAGGCACGCTCTCCACGTCGAAGCAGACGCGCATGACGCGTGCGATCGAACGCCTCAACGCCGCCATCGATGAACACCAAGCCTGGATCACTGGGACGCTCGTGCCCGCCGCTCAGGCGGATTTCCGCGCCGGCGCCGAAGTGTTCGACACCCAGCTCGGCTTCACGCTCCAGTCCAATCTCTCACGGGCCGAAATCCGCCGCCGCGCTGACGTCGCCGTCACCAGCGTGCGCCAGGAGATGTACCGCGTTTCCAAGCTCGCGCTCGCCGGCCTCGCCGACGCCCCGCCGACGCCGGACAACCCAACGCCCGAGCAACAACAAGCCGCCATCCGCGCCGCACTCGATCTGGCCGCCGCAGACCGGCCCGCGCGCGATCAACTGGTCCAGACCGCGACGGAGGCTACCGAAGAAGCGCGCCGCTTTGTTATCGAAAGGGATCTGATCACGCTGCCTGAAGGACCCGTGCGCATTATCCTGATGCCGGAATTCCAGCGCGGCGTCGCCGTAGCCTATTGCGATAGTCCCGGCCCGCTCGAACGCCATCTCGAAACCTTCTACGCCGTCTCGCCGATCCCCGACGATTGGAGCGAAGAGCAGGCGATTTCATTCCTGCGCGAGTACAACAAGCGCGCCACGCTCGACATCGCCGTACATGAAGCCATGCCCGGTCACTACGTGCAGATCTGGCACTCCAACCGCTATCCCTCGACGCTGCGCGCCGTGCTGGGATCAGGCTCGTTCGTCGAAGGGTGGGCCGTCTATGGCGAAGAGATGATGGTGCGGGAAGGCTTCCGCACCGACGACCCGCTCTTCCGCCTGTCGCAGCTCAAGATTCAGCTGCGAACCATCACGAACGCCATCATCGATCAGGCCATCCATGTCGACGGCATGAGCGAGCAGGAAGTGATGACGTTCCTGACCCAAACCGCGTTCCAGGAAGAGCGCGAAGCGGCCGGCAAGTGGCGGCGCGCGCAGCTCTCGGTGACGCAGCTCTCCACCTATTTCGTCGGCTTCCAGGAACACCTGGAAACGCGAGCCGCCGCGGAAGCTAGAGAGGGGGCGAACTTCAACCTGAAGCGTTATCACGACGGCGTGCTGTCGTTCGGCTCGCCGCCCGGCCGCTTCGCCCGCCAACTCCTGCTGGATGAACCGATCCAATGATGGACCCGAAAAAACACCCGTCGTTCGACGGGCACGAGGATGTCGAATTCGTCGGCGGCGAAGCGAAAGGCTTTGCCGGCATCATAGCCATCCATTCGACCGCCCTCGGCCCCGCCGCGGGCGGTTGCCGCATCTGGGATTACGACAGCGCCGATGATGCGCTCACCGATGCGCTGCGTCTCTCGCGCGGGATGACCTACAAGAACGCGATGGCCGATCTGCCGCTCGGCGGTGGCAAGGCGGTGATCTACAAGCTCAACGTCGATCGCGCGGAGGCGTTTCAGAAATTCGGTGAGGCCGTCGAAAACCTCGGCGGCCGTTACATCACTGCGGAAGATGTCGGCGCGACCGTTGCTGACATGCGCGCCATCGCCCGCGCCACTTCGTATGTCGCGGGCCTCCCTAAGGAGCCCGGCCAAGCCGGCGGTGATCCATCGCCAATGACGGCGCTTGGCGTGTTCGTGTCGATCAAGGCTGTGCTGGGCGGGTCTGTGCAGGGGCGCACCATTGCTGTGCAGGGCGTCGGCGCGGTGGGCTTCAACCTCTGCAAGCTCTTGTCGGAGGAAGGCGCCAAGCTAGTCGTGGCCGACGTGAACAAGGCCAATCTGCAGCACGCCGAAGTGCTCGGCGTCGAGATAGCGCCGGTGGACCAGATCCACGCCGTCGGGGCCGATCTCTTCTCGCCCTGCGCCCTAGGCGCGGGACTCAACGTCCAGACCATTCCCGAACTCGGCGCGCCGATCGTGTGTGGCGCCGCCAACAATCAGCTCGCCACGGAAGAGGACGGCGCCCGCCTTGTCGCGCGGGGCGTCATCTACGCGCCGGACTACGTCGTCAACGCCGGCGGCATCATCAACGTCTCCGCCGAATATCTCGGCGAACCGGCCGACGTGGTCGAAACCCGCGTCCGCGCCATCGCGCCCCGCTTGATGCGCGTCTTGGAAACCGCCAAGAGCGAGAACATCACGCCGCACCAGGCCGCCGACCGCATCGTGCGCGAGCGGCTAGCGTCCCGGATTTGAAATGCGACCCTCAGTCTCGGTCAGGCGCTTGTCGCATTTCAAATCCAAAGGGACGCTAGAATCAAAAGGTCTCAGCGCGGCTTATGGACTTGAAATTCGCTCGGAGTTTGCCACCAACATGAGGGCGAATTTCAAGTCCGCCGCGCTGGCCGCTGCGAGGAAAGGCTGATGGACGACATGAGCCCGCGCAAGTCGAACGCGCTCGATCTGCACATCCCTGCGCCGCGCGCGCGGCCGGGCGACAAACCCGATTTCTCCGGCTGGACCTTCCCAGAACCCGGCGCAACCCCGAAGCCCGACATCGACGAAAGCGCTGTCGAGCTTCGCGACTACGCCTATGGCCTCATCCGCGTACTCGACATGGAGGGCAATGCCCTTGGCCCCTGGACGCCAAACATCGCGCCCGACGATCTGCGCCGCGGGCTCAAATACATGCTGCTGACGCGCGCATACGACGAGCGCATGCACCGCGCCCAGCGCCAGGGCAAGACTTCGTTCTACATGCAGTCGCTCGGCGAAGAGGCAATTCCCGTGGCGCAAGCGATGGCGCTCGCGCCGGACGACATGTGTTTCCCGTCCTATCGCCAGCAGGGCATCCTGATCGCGCGCGACTACCCGCTGATCGACATGATGCACCAGATCTATTCGAACGCGCGCGATCCGATGAAGGGCCGCCAATTGCCGGTGATGTATTCCTCGAGGAAGGACGGCTTCTTCACCATCTCCGGCAACCTCGCCACCCAAGTCCCGCAAGCTGTCGGCTGGGCGATGGCGTCGGCCTATGCTGGCGACGGGCGCATCGCCGCGACATGGCTTGGCGAAGGCTCGACCGCCGAAGGCGATTTCCACGCCGCCATGACCTTCGCCGCCGTCTATCGCGCGCCAGTGATCATCAACGTCGTCAACAATCAGTGGGCGATCAGCTCGTTTTCAGGCATCGCCGGCGGCGAGAACACCACCTTCGCCGCGCGCGCCGTCGGCTACGGCATCCCGCCGCTGCGCGTCGACGGCAACGACTTCCTAGCCGTCTACGCCGCCACCCAATGGGCGGCCGAACGCGCCCGCGCCAACCTTGGCCCCACTTTGATCGAGCACTTCACCTATCGCGGCGGGCCGCACTCCACCTCCGACGATCCCTCGCGCTATCGTCCCGCCGACGAAGGCCGCTGCTGGCCGCTCGGCGATCCCATCGAACGCCTGCGCGATCACCTGGTTTCGCTCGGTGAATGGTCGGAAGACCAGCACCGCGCCGCCCAGGAAGAAGCGGTCGAAACCGTGCGCGCCGTCGGCCGCGAAGCGGAAAAGGTGGGCGTGCTCGGCGCGGAGGCCCCGCACTCTCGCGCGAGCATGTTCGAGGACGTCTACAAGGAAATGCCCTGGCACTTGCGTGAACAGCGCGACGAGACGGGGTCGTAGATCATGGCCGCCATGACCATGATCCAGGCGCTCAACTCCGCGCTCGACACCATGATGGAGCGCGATCCCAACGTGCTCACGTTCGGCGAAGACGTCGGCTATTTCGGCGGCGTGTTCAAAGTCACCGAGCACCTGCAGAAGAAGTACGGCGCGAAACGCTGTTTCGACGCGCCGATCAACGAAAACGGCATCGCCGGGATCGGCATCGGCATGGCCGCGTATGGTCTCCGCCCCGTGATCGAAATCCAGTTCGCCGACTACATGTACCCCGCCTACGACCAGCTCGTCAGCGAAGCCGCGCGCCTCAGGTATCGCTCCGCCGGCGATTTCACTGCGCCGCTCACCGTGCGCATGCCTTATGGCGGCGGCATCCGCGGCGGCCAGACCCATAGCCAAAGCCCCGAAGCCCTGTTCACCCACGTCGCTGGCCTGAAGACGGTGATCCCGTCAACGCCCTACGACGCCAAGGGCCTGCTCATCGCCTCGATCGAAGACGACGATCCGATCATCTTCATGGAGCCGAAGCGCATCTATAACGGCCCGTTCGACGGCTTCCACGATCGCCAGGTGCAGCCGTGGTCGAAGCACCCGGCCAGCGAAGTGCCGGAAGGCTACTACAAAGTTCCGCTGAGCAAGGCCAACATCGTCCGCGAAGGCGGCGCGCTCACCGTCCTCGCCTACGGCACTATGGTCCACGTCGCGCTCGCCGCGGCGCAAGAAAGCGGCATCGATGCCGAAGTGATCGATCTTAGGACGCTCGTGCCCGTCGACATCGAAGCCATCGAAGCCTCCGTCGCCAAGACCGGCCGCTGCGTCATCGTGCACGAAGCCACGCGCACGTCCGGTTACGGCGCCGAACTCTCCGCGCTCGTGCAGGAGCGCTGCTTCTACAAGCTCGAAGCGCCGATCGAACGCGTGACCGGCTACGACACGCCCTATCCGCACTCCCTGGAATGGGAGTATTTCCCGACCCCGCCGCGCATCATCAAAGCGATGCGCCGCGTGATGGAGGCCTGAAGCCGTGGGCCAGTTCGTGTTCAAACTCCCCGACGTCGGCGAAGGCACTGCCGAGGCCGAGATCGTCGTCTGGCACGTGCGCGTCGGCGATGTCGTCAAGGAAGATGCGCCCCTAGTGGACGTGATGACGGACAAGGCGACGGTGGAGATGACCTCTCCCGTCGCCGGCAGAATCGTTTCCATTCACGGCGAGCCGGGCGACATGGCCCCTGTCGGCGGACCGATTGCGGTGTTCGAAGTGGACGGCGAGGCCGGCGATCTTGGACCGCCGGCGTCCTCGCCGGCGGCTTCAGTAGAAACGGCAGCAGCGACCGCCGGCGAGACGCCGGCCGTCCGAGAAGCGCGCAAGTCCAACAACGGCGCTGCAGAACCAAAGCCGCGCATCAAAGCCCCCGCCGGCGCGACCTGGTCCGAAGAAGAAGTGCAAGCCGCGATGCAAGGCGCGCCGAAGGCGACGCCCGTTCCCGCCGCGGCGATGCCGCCGAGCGCTGCGCCAAAGCCTAAAGCGAAGCCCGCGCAAGCCGTCGCCAGGCCTGCGCCGCGCGACGCCTCCGTCCGCGAGTGGGCCCACGCGCAAGCCTCGCCCGCCGTCCGCGCGCGCGCGCAGAAGCTCGGCATCGATCTGGGTCAAGTGCGTGGGACCGGCCCCGATGGCCGCATCACCCACGAGGACCTCGACGCCGTGCTCGTTCCCGCCGTCGGTTCGCGCCGCTCGTCAGCGCTCGCGGAGAAAAACGGCATCGAGCCGGTGAAAATCATCGGCCTTCGCCGCAAGATCGCGGAGAAGATGCAGGACGCCAAGCGCCGCATTCCGCACTTCGCCTATGTCGAGGAAGCCGACCTCACCGAGCTCGAAGAACTCCGCGCGCACCTGAACGCCACCAAGCGCAACGATCAGTCCAAGCTCACTTTGCTGCCGTTCCTGATGCGCGCCCTGGTGCTGTCGCTGCCCGACTTCCCGCAGATCAACGCCCGCTTCGATGACGACCAGGGCGTCGTCTATCGCCATGAGAACGTCGACATCGGCATCGCCACCCAGACCGACAACGGCCTCATCGTCCCCGTCATCCGCCACGCCGAAGCGCGCGACGTCTGGGATAGCGCCGCCGAGGTCTCGCGCCTCGCCGCCGCGGTCCGCGCCAACACCGCCACGAAGGAAGAGCTTTCCGGCTCCACCATCACCATCACCTCGCTCGGAGCGCTTGGCGGCATCGTCACCACGCCGGTGATCAATCACCCCGAAGTGGCGATCATTGGCGTGAACAAGCTGGTCGAACGCCCGATGGTGAAGAACGGGGCAATCGTCATCCGCAAGATGATGAACCTCTCATCCTCCTTCGACCACCGCGTCGTCGACGGCTACGACGCGGCCGCCTTCATCCAGCGCGTCAAAGGCATGCTCGAACATCCAGCGGCACTGTTCATCGAGCGGTGATTTCTAATCGCGCGGCTCGCTCCCCCGAAGGTCATCGCCCGCCATGTCTGAATCTGACCAAGGGACGTTACGGGAAGCCCAAGCGTTGCGCAGCGCGGCCGCTGACGCGGTGCGTCGTGGCGATCTGCCCTCCGCGCTCGCCCTGCTGCGCCGCGCGCGCGACGTGGCCCCGCGCGACCTCGAAACCACTCTGCTGCTGGGCGATCTTTTGCGGCGCATGGGCGAGCTGGAGGAAGCGCGCGCGGTGCTTGAGACCGCCAAGCTGCTTGCGCCAGCCGATCCAGCGCTCGCTTTTCAACTGGGCGGAATATATCGCGCCTTCGGCCAATTCGACTCCGCACGACGCGAGTTCCAGCTTGTTCTGGCGCAGCAGCCGGAACATAGCGCCTCGCGCGAAGCGTTGGTGTTCATCGAACTTGCGGAACGAAACTACGACGCCGCCGGCGCGATCGCTGAGGCCGCGCCGTCGATCTCAGTGCAAAGCGAACTGCTTGAACTCATCTGCGTTGAAGCGACCGCGCGCGGCGATGTCGACGCGGCGCAAACCTATGGCCGGTTGGCGTTTGAGCGCCTGCCGAACGCTCGCACTGCACTGACGCTGGCACGGGCCGAATACCATGCCGGCGCCGATGCCGATGCCGAGAAAAGATTGCAGTGGATTCTGGCTCAAACAGAAGCAGACGCGACGGTCCGCGCACGCGCCGTGGGCACGCTCGCCGACATCGCCGACCGCCGTGGCGATTATCAATCCGCGTTTCAGCAATACGCTGCCTCGAAACGCGAACTGAAAGAGGCCTATGAGCGCTCTGGCGCCGGTCGGCCTGGCAGTTTCCTCGCTCTGGTGGAGCGCCTTGCCGCTTCCGCCGCTCAACTGCCCGACCTGCCGCCGCCGGGAATGGCGCATCACGGGGCAAGCGGTAATGCCGGACATGTCTTTCTGCTCGGATTTCCTCGCACAGGCACGACCCTGCTTGAGCAATGCCTGGCCGGGCATCCCGATGTTGTTACATCGGACGAGATCGACGCTCTGCGCTCGGCGATTTCACCATACCTGGACGAGGCCAATCCGTTCGCAGCCTTTCAAGCCGCCGGGGATGCCAATTTCGATACCATGCGCCAAGCATACTTGCGACGCATCGGTCAGAGAGCGCCGGCGCTCGCGAACAGGGTTTTGGTCGACAAAATGCCGTTCAACAGTGTGTTTGCCGGCTTCGTACCGGCCTTGTTTCCGAGCGCGAGGATTATCTTTGCCATCCGCGATCCGCGGGACGTCGTGTTCAGCTGTTTCAGGCGCCGCTTCGGCATGAACAATGCGACATACGAATTCTGTACGCTCGAGGGCAGCGTGCGGCTCTTTTGCGCCGTCATGCGACTATCCGAACTCAGCCGGTCAAAATTCACAGCGCCTATCATGGAATGTCGCTATGAGGACGTCGTGCGCGACCTCAGAGGGACCGTCGGACGGATATGCGACTTCATCGGCGTAGATTGGCGCGAGGATATGGCGCGGTTCAGCGAGCGCGCCAAGCGGCGGCCGCTCTCTACAGTGAGTGCGCCGCAATTGTCGCAGGGTCTGTATGACGGCAGCGAAAGTTGGCGCGCCTACGAGGACTTCTTAGCGCCTCATCTTAGCGACCTAGCGCCCTGGATTTCACGCTTCGGTTACACGTAGCGTTTAAGACGCACCATCTCCGCACTGATCGACGCAGGCGTCTTCAGCGTCTGCAGCACGACGCAATAGCGTTCCGTCAGTTTCAGCAGCGTTGCGCGCTCTTCGTCGCTGATGTCGCCGCCAATAATGAAACACAGGCGAATATCGGAGAAGCCGACAGGCGCGAGCTTGTCGACGCCCAGCGTGCCGCGGAAGTCCAGATCGCCTTCCGCAATGACCTGCGCTTCGCCAAGCTGTACACCGATCGCTGTGGCCACCGCATTGAGCGTGACGCCTGCACACGCGGCCAGCGCCTGCAGCAGCATATCGCCGGAGCAAGCCAATGTGCCGTCGCCGCCGCTCGCGGGGTGGAGACCGGCGGCGGCTATCGCGCGTCCAGTCTCGATCGAACAGCTGACGTTGTCGCCCAGCCGCCCTTCAGCACGCAGCGTAATCCGCGCCGCAGCCGGTTCGGACCGATATTTTTCCTTGAGCGGCGCTTGCAGCCCTTTTAGCGCATCGGCGTCCATGGGCGCTCCTCGTCTTGGTCAGATGAACATATTGGCTTGCCGGAAGATCGCCAGCCTCGCAGCAGCGGCGGCGAGATTGCAGCTTCACTACGCCGTCCCTTCTCCTCCTGCGGACGAGAAGGGAGCGCGCCACCGAAGCGGGGATAGATCGCGCGCTATCCATGCCGTTTCGGCCGCAAGCGATTGAAAACAAAGCGCCGCAACAAAATCAGTCCGACCGGTGCGCGGCGGGGTTATGCTTGCCCGCACATGTCATCAAAATCCGCCATCATCTCAGGGCACCGTCTCGCCAGGCTCGTCGCCTGGCTCATGGCAGTGCTCGCATGGTTTGCGATCGGCGCGCCGCGCAAGACTCGGGCGCAGCGCCGCCGTTACCCGCGTCTCGGCGAAATCACCATCGCTTCGCTGCGTCATGCCGTGCGAAACGTGATTATTATGCGCGCAGCTCAACTCTTGCCGCAATCGCCGTCTCGGTTTGCGCGGCCCGGCTTCGCGCCGCCTGGTTTCAGACGCTGCTATGCGCGCGCCACGCCGCGCGCCGTCACCGGCGTCTGGCTGCGGCGTTATCTCTACGCGCGCGGCAGTTTCATCGCGCAAGTGAGGCAGCTGATCGAAGTGCTGCGCCACTATCGCGGTCTTGGCGCGGCCTTAGCGTGGCGGCGCCGCTTCGGCCTGACGCGGCTGCGGCCCATTATTCCCATTAGCCCGCCCGCCGAGCCATTGTGCCCGCAGTTTGCTCAGCCTGCCCCTGCCGAGGATTCCTCCTGACCTGCGCCAGCCTGCGCTCTATCCAAGCCGCCGCGCCGACCCAGGCAATCGTCGCGGGCGCCTCCTCATGCCTTGCCCAAACCCTTGTCAAGAGATGGAAAAGTCGCTTTCCCCACGCATCCGTGACCCGCGTCATCTTCCCGCCGCCTCTGGGAGCGCTTATGGAGGGGCCAGGGACAACAAGGCCGGTGTGAGAACGCGCCGGGGCAGGGTACGCTGATGGCGGACGTCTTCATTTCCTACGCCAGTGAGGATCGCAATCGCGTCCGTCCACTTGCCGAGGCGCTGCAAACGCGGGGCTTCAACGTGTGGTGGGACCGCTCGCTTGCGGCTGGCCAGGACTACACCGCCATCATCGAAAAGGAACTGAACGCGGCGAAGGCCGTGATCGTGGTGTGGACGCAAGGCTCCACCGCTTCGACGTTCGTCCGCGACGAAGCCGGTCGCGCGCGTGACGAAGGCCGTCTCGTGCCTGTGCTGCTCGATTCAGTGCCACTGCCGCTCGGCTTTGGCGCCTTCCAAGCCGAGGATTTCACCCGTTGGAACGGCGGCGCCAACGCGCCGCAAATGCAGCTCCTCGAAGAAGTGCTGAAAGCGAAGCTCTCCGGCCGTGATGTCGATGGCGCCGCAATCGAGCGCCGGCGCCGGCGATTGGGCGCCCGCATCCGCATCGTTTCCGTGCTGACGGTCATCGCGTTGATCGCGGGCATCGCCTGGGTCGTCAACGATTTTGTCCGGCCCGATCCGCCGCCAACGGATTTGCGCGCTGAATTGTTGCGGCTGCTCGCCGAAGGCCAGCTGACGCCCGAGCAGGCCATCCAGCTTGCGGAAATCCTCGAAACCGGCGCGCTGGGTGAAACGCAAAGCGCCGGCCTGCAAGCGCCGTCGCCGGGCGCATCGTCGGAAGAGGCGCCGTCCTCGATGGCCGCAGACGCGGCTAGCGTCACCGAGGGCGAATTCGACGCTGCCGCACGCGAGGCCTATCGCGAAGCCTTTGCGGCGCTTGCGGCTCACCCCGATGCGCAAGTGCGCCTCGCCGTTGCGCAGATGTCGCAAGACAGCACGCGCGACGCGGCGATGCAGACGCTCTGGAATTTTGCGCAAGGCCACCCGGACGATCCGCTGCGCGATGAAATCTATGTGCTCTGCGGTTCAGTTGGCGAAGCCAACAACAATCCGCTTGGCCAGCGGGCGCTGGAGCAGGCCACCAACCTTGCGCCGCGCGATCCGGACGTGTGGCGCATGCTCTCGCGCTCCTATCGGCGTGTGAATCGGAGCACCGAAGCGGCGGCGGCTGCGCAAGTCTCCGAGGGCGTCGAAGCGCAGAATGCTGGCAACACGGCGGAGGCCGAACAGCAATTGCAGCAGGCGTTGCCGCAGCTCAGCTCGCCGCAATTGCGCGCGCCGGTTGCCGCCGAGCTTGGCGCGATCGCCGAACAGCGCGGCGATTTCAGCGCCGCCAGCGCCCGCTTCTCGCAAGCCTATACTGCACGCGAGCAAGTGGCCGAAGCCGCGCCAAACTCCGCCGCCGCTAACGTGCTCGAAGCGGACGCGCAACAACTGGTCCGGGCGCTCGATCGCTCCGGCCGCACGCGCGAGGCGTGCGAACAGTTGCGCCAGGCGCAACAAGAGCACGACGTCGCCGCACCCGATCAGGAATTGCTGCAGCGCTGCCAAACGCAGTTCCGCACGCAACTCCGCAACGACGTGCAACTCGCCCCACAGCTGCGCCAGCGTGTGCTCACACCCCAGCGCACCACGCCGGCGCCAACGCCGTAGTCAGCGTGGTTTGAGGAAGAGGACTTTCGCCGCGCCGTAGTTGCGTTCGTCGAGCGTTTCGAAGGACGGTGCGGAAGGCGTTTCGTCCGCGCCCACCTCGAACACGATCAATGCATCTGGCGTGATCCAGGCGCCATCGCCGAGCCGCGCGAGCGCGCGTTCGCCAAGACCTTTGCCGTAGGGCGGATCGAGAAAAACAAGATCGAACGGATCGCCAAGCCCCGCCGGCTTCACGCCAAGATCGGTTGCATCGCGGCGGTGGATTCGTGTCGCGCCGAACAGACTCAGCGCCTCGATATTGTCGCGGATCGCGCCGCGGGCGGCCGCATCGGTCTCGACGAACAGCGCAAAGGTCGCGCCCCGCGACATCGCTTCCAGCCCAAGCGCGCCGGACCCCGCGAACAAGTCCGCTACGCGTCGCCCTTTAACGCCAGGCGACCAATCCGCATGCGCCAGCACGTTGAAAATGCTCTCTCGCGCGCGGTCGCTGGTCGGCCGCGTATCGCGTCCTTTCGGCGCGATGATTTCGCGTCCCTTGAATTGGCCTTTGACAATCCGCAT
>JBQTJK010000095.1:0-9870 GCA_052387215.1 Caulobacteraceae bacterium | reverse complement strand
GCGGGCGTGGCGTTCACGCCTGAGCTCTACCGCTGCGCGGTCGCTATCGCCGGTGTATCGGACCTTCCGGAATCCTTGCGCAGCGATCGCTCCCAATCGGGCCGGTCGTCGATGACCTATCAGTATTGGCTGCGTTCGATGGGCGATCCCACGCGCGATCGCGAGGTGCTCATTGCCGCATCGCCGGCCCGGCGCGCCGGTGCGATCTCAGCGCCGGTGTTGCTGATTCATGGCGAGGACGACGAGAACGTCCCCATCCGCCAATCCGAGTTGATGCACGAGGCGCTGCGCGATGCAGGACGGCAAGTGCGCTTTGTGCGCATTCCCGACAGTAGCCATGGATGGTCAGATTGGTCGGTCGAACATCGGTTGACATTGCTCAACGAGGTCGGCGGATTCCTCGACCAGAACCTGCGCTGATCGGGCGGTTGCCGATCAATTCCCCTTCATCATCTCGCTGACTTGGATCAGCGCCGGGCCGATGATTACGGCGAACAGCACGGGCAGGAAGAACACGATCATCGGCACCGTGAGCTTCGGCGGCAGCGAAGCGGCCTTCTTCTCGGCTTCCGCCAAACGCAAGTCGCGGTTTTCTTTGGCCATGACGCGCAAAGCTTGACCGACTGGCGTGCCGTATTTTTCCGCCTGCGTCAGCGCCATAGCTACCCCCTTCACGCCGGGATGGTTAGTGCGGCGGGCGAGGTTTTCGTAGGCCATGCGCCGTTCGGGCAAGTAGGAGAGTTCGGCCGTCGTCAACGCGAACTCTTCCGCAAGTTCAACGGAGGCGCTGGCGATTTCTTGACCTACGCGCTGCAGCGCCATTTCAATCGACATGCCGCTCTCGACGCAGATCAGCATCATGTCCAGGCTGTCCGGGAACGACTGCATGATCTTCGTACGACGCGTGTCGGCAAGATTCTTGAGATAGATGTTCGGCGCGTAGAAGCCGGCGGCGAGACCGCCGACAACCGCCACCAGCTTCATTTGCATGCTGAGTTCGCTACCGAAGAATATCACGTAGGCGAGGGCGGCGAGACCGAAGCCGATCGGCAGCGCTGCGCGGTAGAAGTAGAACATGGTCTGCACGGCATGGCCGCGAAGGCCGGCGCGCACGAGCTTTTCGGTGAGCGTATCGTCGGCCAGCGCCTTTTGCAGGTTGAGCTTATCGACCAAGCTCTTGGCCAACGAGTTAGCGTTCTTATGCTGCAGGGAGCCTACGCCCTTGGCGAGATCCGCACGGCTCTTCTTGCGCAGCTCTTCCCGCTTCTTGGCCACTTCCTTCAGCCGCGAGCCGAGCTTGTCTTCGGCAAGCGATGGCGCGGCGAGCGTCACGATGGTGGCGAAGCAGGCGCCGGCGCCAAGGACGCCTGCGATCAGCAGCGGGTCGGTGAGGGTTTTGACGATATCCATCCAGCCCTCAAAACTTGAAGTTGACCATCTTGTGCATGATGAAGATGCCCATCGACATCATCGTTGCTGCGCCGAGAAGTATTAAATTGCCGGTCGGATCGGTGAACAAGATCATGATGTACGCGGGTCGCGTGAAGTAGACCATGCACATCACAATGATCGGCAGCGAGCCGATGATCATGGCTGAAGCCTTCGCTTCCGAAGACAGCGCCTTCACCTTCTCCTTCATCAACTTGCGCGCGCGCAGCACGGAAGAGAGGTTGCCCAGCGACTCCGAGAGGTTGCCTCCTGTCTTCTGTTGGATGATCAGCACGATCGAAAAGAAGTTCACCTCTGGGAGCGGCATGCGGTCATACATGCGCTGCATGCCCTGATCGAGTGGAACGCCCATCGACTGGCTGTCGACAAGCGACTGGAACTCCGCGCGCAGCGGCTCCGGGCTTTCAGCGGCGATGATACGCAGGCACTGGCCGAGCGGCAGGCCGGATTTCACGCCGCGCACGATAACATCGATCGCGTCAGCAAGCTGGTTGGCGAACTTCTTCTGCCGTCCGGCGACGAGCATGCCAAGAAACCAGCGCGGCAGTCCGAGGAAGCCGATGAAGAATCCCATCGCCGCGCCGATGTAACCCTGGACGAGAAGTCCGGTGATGCCGAGAACCATTCCCACGCCGGCGGACGCGCCCCAGAACATGACCGGTGTGACGTTGACACCGGCTTGCGCCAATTGACCTTTCACCGAGAAGCGGCGCTTGCGCGATTGCTTCTCGTTGTTCGAGAGCTCCTTCAGCGCCTCGGTTGTGCTCTGCCGGCGCTTCAGCGCGGCGATCTCGGTCGCCTGTTTGCGGCGGTCGACGCCCTTTGTGCCCGCAACCGCCTTGACCCGTTTGCTCGAGGTTGCGGACTGATTGTTCGACGTGAGCGCGACGCCGGCGCCGCCAACAGCGACGAAGGCTAGGATCGCGATGATGAGCGCGGGATCCATCAGCCGTTCTCCGACTCGTCCAGTGCTTGCGCGAGCTCTTTTTCAAGGCCGAAATAGCGTGCGCGCTCCCAGAAGCGTGGACGACCTACACCTGTACCCTTGTGACGGCCGTTGATCCGCCCATTCTGGTCTTCACCGTGAATTTCATAGAGCAGCAGATCCTGGGTGATGATCGTATCGCCTTCGAGGCCGAGCACTTCGGTGATCTGTGTGATGCGGCGCGAGCCATCGCGCAGACGAGCGGCCTGGATCACGACATCGACGGCGGCGACGATGATCTCGCGGATGGTTTTCGGCGGCAGCGAGAAGCCGCCCATCGTGATCATCGATTCAAGACGGGAGAGGGCTTCGCGCGGCGTGTTGGCGTGCAGCGTGCCCATCGAGCCGTCATGGCCGGTGTTCATGGCTTGGAGCAAGTCGAACGCCTCGCTGCCCCGGACTTCGCCGACGATGATCCGCTCTGGGCGCATACGGAGGCAGTTCTTGACCAGATCGCGCATTGTGACCTGGCCCGAACCTTCGAGGTTCGGCGGGCGCGTTTCCAGACGCACGACGTGCGGCTGCTGCAGTTGCAGTTCCGCGGCGTCTTCGCAAGTGATGACGCGCTCGGTTGGATCGATGAACGCCGTGAGCGTGTTCAGGAGCGTTGTCTTGCCGGAACCCGTACCGCCGGAGATCAGCACGTTGCATCGACACGCGCCGATGATCTGCAGGATTTTCGCGCCCGCGGGCGAGATCGAGCCGAACTCCACCAGGTGCGAGAGCTTCAGCTTGTCCTTCTTGAATTTCCGGATCGTCAGTGTCGGACCATCGATCGCCAGCGGCGGCACAATGACGTTGACGCGCGAGCCATCCGGCAAGCGCGCGTCGCAGATGGGCGAGCTTTCATCAACGCGCCGGCCCACCTGGCTGACGATGCGTTGGCAGATGTTCATCAGCTGTCCGTTGTCGCGGAAGCGGATTCCGGTCTTCGAGATCTTGCCGTTGACTTCGATGAACACTGCGTTGGCGCCGTTGACCATCACATCGGCGATGTCGTCGCGCGCCAGCAGGGGCTCCAGCGGCCCGTAGCCCAGAACGTCATTGCAGATGTCGTCGAGCAGGGCTTCCTGCTCGGCGATCGACATGACGACGTTCTTGATCGAGATGATCTCGGCGACGATATCGCGGATTTCGTCGCGCGCGCTCTCGGGATCGAGTTGCGCCAGCTGCGTTAGGTCGATGGTTTCGATCAGCGCGTTGAAGATCGTCGACTTGACCCGATAGTACGCCTCGGAACGATATTCGGGATTTTCAGACGGATCAGGCGCCCGTGGCGCGGGCGCGCTTACGCTGGGCGCTGCAGGGCGCGGCGCTGGCGCGGCGGCACGCGCGGTCGGCGCAGGCGTGATTGCAGCGGCGGGGCGGGGCGGGGGGGCGGCTTGCACGCGCGAGACAGGCGGGGTCGCAGGCGCCGGTGACGCCGGCGCAGCTGTCGGTGCGTCGCCCATGCCTCGCTTGCCGAACATTCAAACCCCTAGCGCTTCAGGAACGGAATCTTGTCGGTGAGCGACGCTTTCTTCGCCTCCACCGGTTTCCTCCCCGTTAGAGTTGCAGCAAGGCCGTCGAGCGCGATCGCAGTCTTCGACTGCGCGGCGACTTCGCTGATCATCTGGCCGTTGTTGGCGGCCATGCCAAAAAGATGCGGATCGAACGGGATGGAGGCGACCGGCTCGGCCCCCAGCGCCTCCGCGAAGTCCTTGAACGGAATCTCCGGCCGCTTCGGCACGCCGACCATCGACAGCACCACCGCAGGCGGCGAATCGTAGGGACGCATCGCGCGCAGCAGGTCCATGATGTTCTTGGTATTGCGCAAGCTGGCAAGATCAGGGCCGGCGACGATAATCGCGTCGTCGGCCGCGAGCAGGGTGTGCCTAATCCACGACGTCCATACGTGCGGAAGATCGAGCACAACAAATGGGCTGGTGCGGCGGACGCGCTCGATCACCATCTCGTAGGCCTGCGGATCGAGTTCGAACTCGCGCTCCAGCGTTGCCGGCGCGGTCAGCATTTGCAGGCGCTGCGTTTGTTTGGTGGTGACGCGCTCCAGAAACACATCGTCGACACGATCCGGCGCCATCAGCGCATCGGCAATCGATTGCGGCGGATCTTGGTTGAAGTCCAGCGCCGCAGTGCCGAAGGAGAGGTCGAGATCCAGCAGCGTTGCGCCCGATTCCTGGCGTTCGGCGATCGACCAGGCGATGTTATGCGCGATAGTCGATGCGCCGATACCGCCGCGCGCGCCGATCACAGAGATGACGCGGCCGGCGAACGGTTTGTCGGGATTCACATAGAGGCCGCAGATGGTGCGGATCAGATCGATCGGCTGCATCGGCGGCACGATGTATTCGCTCACGCCGCGGGCCATCAGCTCGCGGAAGAGGGCTATGTCGTTGACCGCGCCGATGATGACAACTTTGGTGCCTTCCTCGATCACTTGCGCTAGCCGATCCAGGTTGTGCACCATCTGCTGCCCCTGCATCAGCGTGTCGATGATGAGCAGGTTTGGACTGGCATGTGCGGCGAAGCGCGTGATGGCGGCATCGATGCCGCCAGGTTCCACTGTGATCTCCGCGCGCGCCAGACGGCGGTCGGCCGAGACGCCGGCGATGATGTCGGAAATCTCGTGACGGTCGCACGCAGCGTGAATAGTGATCCGCGGCACGGGTTGTTCGGTGCTGCGCGTGTCCTCGCGCGGCATGATTGGCGCGCCGAGGGGCGCGTGTGCAAGCGGAGCACCGGGCGCTGTCAGGCCAAACGGATCATCCTCGGAAAGTCCGGCGTCGGCCTCGTTCGCGGCCACAGGCGCCTGGCCGTCATCGAACGGCGGCAGGTCGCCGCCTTCGAGTTCGCCCAGACCGAATGTGTCGTCCTCCTCGAGCACGAAGTCGTCTTCGGCGCCGAGGCTCCAGGCGGGATCGGGGTTGCTCATGTTGCTCAAGCCCTATTGCACCGCGTTGCTAATGGTGACGCGTTCGTCGTTGCTGCGCTCGGCGTGGGTTTGCTCGCCTTCGCGGTAAGCTTCCATGACTGTGTCACGGCGGCCGGAGTCACGCGGCTCCTCGTCGCGCGGGTGATCGAGGTCAGCGGGATCTTCGACCATCGCGGCGAGGTTGAAGTTGGTGGCGCAGCCGAAGCTCGCCCACGGCTGGTTGTTGCTCTGATGGCCGAGATCTTGTTCCCACAACGGCGCGCATTCCGGCGCGAGGGCTTCGTAGCGGCTGAAGCTCACCAAGATGGGCTGAGTTTCACCGTCCGTTTCCCGCGTGCCGCCCGCGATTGCGGCATACGAGACGCCGGCGTTCGCCAGCGTGCGCCGCGCATCCGCCGCCAGCATCGAGGCGGCCTCCGAGTTGGCCGCGCCTGACGGCGTTTCCAGCACCAAAGGCCCGTGGCCGTAGCGCAAGTATTCGCCGGCGAACGAACGAAGCTCGGCGCGGTCGGCGTTACCAAGCTCGGCTTGCCCAGGAGCGACTGGAATTTCGATCCGGCGCACGGTTTGTTCGGCCGCCGGCTCGAAGCGGTCGGCCGAGGTCGCGAGCGGACGGTTCACATCGGGCTTCGGCACTCCCGCGCAAGCGGTGAGCGCGCTCAAGCCGAGGACGAGAAAGGGCAGGCGGGATTTCATGACGTGCCTCATTCGATCACGTGTCCGTGCGGGCCTTGCAGGCTCTGTTGTTCGCCGGCTTCGGCGCGCGCCGGCCGGTAAAGCGAGTTGAGCCGCCCTGTCAGCAGGCTCTCGCGCTCGCTCGGGTTCATGAAGCCATCGGTTGGCGTGCGCAGGTTTTCCGGCGCAGTCGGCCGCACCAGGTACGGCGTGACAATGATCACTAGTTCGGTTTCGTTGTTGATGAAATCGCGTGAGCGGAAGAGGGAGCCGATCACCGGCGTATTCATGACGCCAGGAATGCCTTCCACGGCGTGCCGCGTACGTTCTTGGATCAGACCGGCCATAACAATCGAGCTGCCGGACGACATTTCGACCGTGGTTTCGGCGCGGCGCACCTGCAGAGCGGGGATGGTGATGCCGCGGATGACCGTCGTCGTGCCGTCTTGGTTGCGGATCGGTGTATCACCAGTTGAGATTGCGCCTTCGCTGGTGAGCTCGCTCACTTCGGTTGCGATCTTCAGCGACATGCGTCCGCCGGACATCACGATCGGTGTGAAGGCGAGGCCGACGCCGAAGGGTTTGAACTCGACTGAGATCTGACCGTCGTCGCTGTTCACCGGGACCGGGAATTCGCCGCCGGCGAGGAAGCGTGCGGCTTCGCCGGAGATGGCGGTGAGGTTCGGCTCGGCCAGCACGCGGAGCAGGCCCGCGCGTTCGAAGGCTTCGATCGTCGCGTCAGTGGTGCGTGAGCGTTCAGTGTGCGCAGGACCCCAGGTTTCCTGATCGGTGGTGGGATCGAACTCGTAGCCGCCGACACCGGCTTGTCCGGGCGTCGCCGACTGCACTCCCGGTGTCAGCGGGTCTATATCGACATTCTGTCCCGGATAGGCGAGGCCATCGGGGCGCAGAATGTTTTCCGCAACGCCGCCGACCGCTGAAAGGCCGCCGAGGATGGCGCCGTTGATGGAGAAGCCGTTGCGCGTCGCGAGGTCGAGGAAATTGTCTTCACCGATCAGCTGGTTGACCATTTCTTCGTAGTTCGCGTTGATGCCGAGCTGACGCCCCAGGGTGCGGCTCATCTCGACAACGCGCACGCGGACGAGCACCTGCTCGCTGCCTTGCACCTGAATCAGATTGACGATCCGGTCCGGAGCTGGTGCGCCGCCGGAGCCGCTGCCCGCCGCGCCCGTTGTCTGCAGGAATTGCGCAGCGATCTGGCGCGCGCGATCGGCTTCGCCTGCGCTGCGCGCGGTGCCAGAGAGCACGATTGAGCCGTTCACGGCTTCGGCGCGCACCTGCGTATCGGCGGAATGACGGAGCAGAATATCGTTCAGAGGCTCGACGTCAGGCTCGACGCGGACTTCGACGTTGGCGATCTGGCGGCCGTTAGCGTCGAAAAAGAATAGGTTGGTTTGCCCGAGCTGACGGCCGATCACATAGGCGCGGCGCGCGGTGCGCACCGTCGCGTCGGCGACGGCAGGGTTGGAGATCAGGATATCGCGCGCATCCGCGGGCAGGTCGACAATCGCAGACTTGCCGAACGGCAGCACCAAGGTCGCCGAATGCGCCCCGCCGCCATTGGTGATGCGCACCGAACGCGCATCCGGCGGCTCAACCTGCGCGACCGCGTAAGTAGGCGCCAACGCCACCGCCGTTGAGAGGGCCGTGGCGAGAGAAACGCGAAGCGATTTCCCGGCGATCATCAATTGCCCCCGGAGACTGTGCCGTACGCATGAATGCGTACGCCGCCTGATTGCTGACTGAGTTGACGTCCGTTGCGGCCTGGCGTCTGCATGCCGGCGGTTTCGACTTGTACGCCGCGAAGGGCGAGGCTGATGGTGCCGAGTTCGTCGGCGAGGGCGAGGATGCGCGCGTCCTCGGCCGTCATTTCAAGAACCGCGACGCCCGCCTCGACAACCTCCGGCGCTGCGCCGCTGGTTTGCGTTCCGGTCTTGTCGCCCAGCGCCAGCACGCGGATGTCGGACAATACGATGTCGCTGCGCACTTGCTCGCCGCCGCCCTCGCGGTTGTCGATCCGCGACGTGACGATCACATCGACGTGGTCGTTCGGCTGAATGTAGCCGCCAGCGGCGGTGATGGCTTCGATCTCAACGGCGATCGCGCGATAGCCGGGCTCCAGCTGCGCGGCGAGGAAACCGCGGCCCTCAGGCTGAACGACGGCGCTAGTGCTGATCGGCTCGCCTTGCACGAAGGCGCGGCGCGTCACTCCGCCGACATAATCGGCCTGGGCGGACGGCTGCTGGCTGACGCGCACGAAGCTTGATGAGACCGAGCTTTGCGGAAAGAGGGCGACGGCGAGGTCGCTTGGCGCCAGCGCGGCGCCTTGTGGGATGTCGCGTGCGGCAACGAGCACCTGTTCGCCGGTGATTTGCTCGGTTTCGGCGGCCGTTTGCTCAGCCTGGCGCTGGCCGAGACTGCGGATGAGCAGAAGAGCGCCAACGGCCGCAACAGCGGCGATGACCAGGACAATCAGCTGACGCGCTGACATATGTTCAACTCCCCGCGCGTTGGTCCCCGAAGCACCCAATTGAACAGAGCATTGGTGTGGCTAAGGCAGGGTTAACGCGCTTGACAGATACGGAAGGGATGGAATCGCCAGCAGCGCGCCGATCATGATCGCCACGCCGTAAGGGATGCCGTTTTGCTTTTTTAGAAGGTGATCGACGAAACCAGGATACGATCCGGCTGGCACAAGTTGACGAGCGGTTAACAAACCCATCGCCATCACGCCGCCGGCAATCGCGGTCCACGCGATGAACGGG
Organism: Caulobacteraceae bacterium; assembly: GCA_052387215.1. Classification (GTDB taxonomy): domain Bacteria; phylum Pseudomonadota; class Alphaproteobacteria; order Caulobacterales; family Aquidulcibacteraceae; genus Vitreimonas. Next base: position 1,043 of record JBQTJK010000095.1, on the reverse strand, counting down.
ATCGCTGCGGTCAGGCCCGTCCACACCGAAACCGCGGCGAGCAGCTTCGCGTCGCCACCGCCGATGATGTTGAACTGGAAGAGCACAAAGCCGATTGCGAGCACGCCCAGGCCAAACAGAACGTGCATGCCGACGTCCATCAGTGGCGCGCCAACAATCAAAGCCGCGACTGGGTACATCGCCACCAGTGCGATCGACACCCAATTCGGAATCATGAGGCGCGCCATGTCCGAGCACGCCGCGTAGATCAACAATCCCGCAAACGCGGCGAGTGCGAGAAGTTCAAACATGCCGCGACGATTGTGCAGTGCAGCGGCATAAGGAATTGTTAAAACACAAAAACGCCGCCCGATGGGCGGCGTGGAGGAGGGGAACAAGGACGCTTAGGGCGCGGCGCCCGAGGAGCGCCGCGCCCGTCACGCAGTCGTGGATTAGTTGAGTTTAGCCGCGACGTTATTGAACGTGTTGTTCAGGCCATCGCCAACCGCGGTCACGGCGAGAATGATGGCGACGCCGATCAGGGCGGCGATCAGGCCGTATTCAATGGCCGTCGCGCCGTCTTCGTTCTTCAGGAAACGCTTCAACATAATAGTAGCTCCGTTTGTCGAGTGCTCTTTCACCGGCCCGGTCAAGCGTCGCACCCGACACCCATACCAGACGCTTGCAGACGTTACGGGGGCGAAGTTAAAATTGCGGCCCATGCAAACGGCTAAAGCTGAGTTAACGACGTCGCAGCTTTTTGCGTGCTTGCGGCTTTGTCATCTGGCGCGCGCGCGCCTTTCTTAGCGATCCCGCAACCATTGACGCGTAGCCAGTATGGCAAGAGATCGAGAAGGAAACGCCAATGCGCGTTCTGCGTCCGCTTGCCGCTGCTGCTGCAGCGCTCTTCATGTGCGCCGCACCTGCTTCGGCCAGGGACATTCGCGTTGCGCTCGACCAGGCTTTTCCCATTCGCCTCTCCGAAGCTGCCGAGGGCGTCGCAATCGGCAATCCGGCGATCGCCGGCGTTTCAGTGCAGAATGACATGTTCCTGTTCGTGACTG